>JAFAIY010000153.1 GCA_019236485.1 Comamonas sp.
TCTCCAGACGGTGCTGTGGACCCGCTACGGCCACTGCCAACGTTTCGTTGTAGACATTGATGAAGGCCGCTATCGCCCAGACGTCGCTTACGTTTTCTCCTCGCGTGACAAAGTAGCCCTGTTTGCGGCTGTCGAGCACGTCCTGTACCAGTGCCTCGTGTTCGACCTTGGTGGCCGTGGTGATGGCCTGCAACTTCCGTTCCTTGAGCCAGGCACGTAGTTCCGTTTCCTTGAGGCTACCTAGCAGCGCTTTACCAATGGAGCTGGAATGCAAAGGTTTGAATTCCCCCGGTTTCGCGGAGTAGCGAATGGAATGCAGACCTTCGACCACTTGCAGGTAGATCACCGAGTCTGCCTGGCGCTTGCCCAGAATGATGGTCTCCCGCGTGGCATCGCGCAGGCGCTCAAGTACCGGCATGGCGCGCTCTACCAAGGGATCTTTGGCGCAGATATCGCGCATCACATCGAACATGCGCCGTGTCGGGTAGAGCGTTCGAGGCCGGCTCAGCGTGTAGAGATAACCACGTGCAATCAGGGTGCTGACCAGTGCATGGCAGGTGCTCTTGGGAATGTTGACTGCCTCGGCCAACTCCGTCAGGGACAGAGGCGTCTGGCCGTTCTGAAAAACCTCATAGATATCGATCATGCGATCGACCGATGTGACGGTAGTGGCGCTCATGTCTCCCCTTTCCCTAAGTCATGTCGAGAACAGAAATTCAGCAGGCTGAACAAATCCAAGCGTCGATGCCAGGAATCATGCGGCATTTCCCGATTTGTTCCAAATGCTGAATTTCCATCCTTGTTTTCGAAAAATTGGCTTCCTACGATGGGTGCACAACATTTCAAGGAGGCAATAAAAAAGTGCAGGCCATTCAGGACATCAGTATCAGCAGGCATGAAAACGGCGTGGTCTGGATCACGATCGACAGGCCTCAAAAACACAATGCGCTGGCAGGCCATGTGCTCACCTCCTTAGCGCAAGCCGTCGCACAGGAGAGCGCTCAGCCCAGCACCCGTCTAGTGCTGCTCCGCGGTGCCGGGGACCGTTTTTTTGCCGCCGGCGGCGATCTGCTTGAACTCTCTAAGGTGCGTGACGAAGCTTCCACCCAAGCCATGGCCGACCGCTCACGTGGCGCACTTGACACCATTCGCCAGTGCCCCATCCCCGTGCTGGCTTACCTGAACGGAGATGCCATCGGCGGTGGAGCGGAACTGGCGCTGGCCTGTGATCTGCGCCTGCAGACCACACACGCTCGCATTGGCTTCATTCAGGCACGCCTGGCCATCAGCAGTGCCTGGGGCGGTGGACCTGACCTGTGTCAACTCGTAGGCAGTACCCGGGCGATGCGGATGATGGCTCGCTGCGAAATGGTGAGCGTGCAGCAGGCGCTCGACTGGGGCCTTTCCGACCAGCTCATCAGCGATGGCCCCGACGGTCAGGACATGCAGGCATTCCTGGCACCCATGCTCTCCTGCCCCATCCATGTGCTGCGTGCCATCAAAGCTCAGACCAGTGCATGGCGCACCGGCAAGAGCTACGAGCAGCGACGTGATGTGGAGCGCCAGCAGGTCATGCAAACCTGGCTCCACGACGACCACTGGAGCGCGTCGGACCGATTTCTCGCGAAAGGCAGCCAATGAAACGAGACGACAATCTGCAGCTTGAGGGCGCTCCCGCGCAGCTGTACCCTACCTCCCCCAGCGGCATTGATGTCCCGACCTGTGTGGATGCTGCCTCGGTGGATGCCGAGCGCATCGGCCGACCCGGTGAATACCCTTTCACTCGCGGCATCTTTCCCGACGGCTATCAGGGACGACTGTGGACTATTCGCCAGTACTCGGGCTTTGGCACCGCCGAAGAGTCCAACGAGCGCTACAAATTTCTGTTGGAAAAGGGGCAGACTGGCCTGTCGGTAGCTCTGGACCTGCCCACGCAGTGCGGTCTGGATCCCACACACCCCATGGCTCGCCCGGAAATCGGCAAGGTCGGCGTCTCGTTGTCCAATCTGAGTGAGGCCGAGATTCTGTTCAAGGATCTGGATCTCGCGAAGATCTCCACCTCGTTCACCATCAATGGCACGGCAGCCATCATTTATGCGATGTATCTGGCCGTGGCCGACAAGCAGGGCGTGCCGCGCAACAAGCTCACGGGCACTATCCAAAATGACATCCTGAAAGAATATGTGGCGCGCGGCACCTGGATCTTCCCGGTGCGACCATCCATGCGCCTGATTGCGGACACCATCCTGTACTCCAACGAAGTTTCCCCGCGCTTCAACCCAATCAGCATTGCCGGGGCCCACGTGCGGGATGCAGGCGCCACCGCCGCCGAAGAAATGGCCTATACGCTGGCCAATGGCTTGGCTTATGTGGACGAGTTGCGCAACCGCGGCGGCGATGTGGAGAAGTTCGCCAAGCGCCTGTCCTTCTTCTTCTATGTGCACATGGACTTCTTCGACGAAATCGCGAAGTTCCGTGCCGGGCGTCGCCTCTGGGCTCGTCTGATGAAAGAACGCTACGGGGCACAAGACCCCAAGGCTCAGCACTTCCGCTTTGGCGTGGTCTGCGGAGGCTCCTCTCTGGTCGCGCCCCAGCCCTACAACAACGTGGTGCGTGTGGCCGTCGAAACCATGGCAGCCGTCTTTGGCGGTGCCCAGTCCATCTTTACCTGTGCATTCGACGAAGCCTTCCAGATTCCCACCGAATCCTCGGCCGAGCTGGCCGTGCGCACGCAGCAGATCCTGGCCTACGAAAGCGGTATTGGGCGCACGGTGGATCCTCTGGGTGGCAGCTACTTCCTGGAGCAGCACACCAATCGCATGGAAGAGCAGATCGCGGCCGTCATGGACGAAATCGATGCTTATGGCGGCGTCGTCAAAGCCATTGAAGACGGCTGGTTGCAGATGCGTCTGGCAGAGCGTGGACTGGAGCGCAAGCTCAACACCGACGCCGGCAGAAACGTCGTCGTGGGACAGAACCACTTCAAAAAGGAAAACGAAGAAATCAAGGTGGGCGAAGTGTTCACTCTGGACCCAACCGTGGCGCAACGAGCGCTGGAGAAATACCAACGCGTGATGGACACGCGCGACAACGCCGCCGTCCAGCAATCTCTGTCCCGTCTTTCGGCTGCGGCCGGCAAGGACGGCGAAAACGTCATGCCCTATCTGGTCGAGTGCTGCCACGCCTACGCCACGGTAGAGGAGATGGTGGACTGCCTCAAGGCGCAGTGGGGCGAATTCAAGGAGCCGGTGAACTTATGAGCACACAGCAACGCACTACCCAATTGGCATCGAAGCGCATCCTGATTGGCAAGCCCGGTCTCGATGGACACGATATCGGCGCCAAAATCATTGCCCTGACGCTGCGCAACGCCGGAGCCGAGGTGATCTACACCGGACTGCGCCGCAGTCCAGCGCAAATTGCCCAGATTGCCATTGACGAAGGCGTTGATGCCGTCGGCCTGAGCATTCTCTCCGGCAGCCACAAGGAGCTGGTGGCCGATGTGATGGCACAGCTGCGCGAGATGAACGCAGCAGATGTGAAAGTCTTTGTTGGCGGCACCATTCCCGTCGAAGACCACGAGTCGCTGCGTTTGCTGGGTGTCAGTGCCGTGTTCACTGCCGATATGCCGCTAGACAAGGTCGTGGCATCTTTGGCTGAAAGCCTGTCATGAGCGCGCCGCTTGCTGGAATCCGTGTCATCGAGGTTGGTCATATGCTGGCCGGCCCGTACTGCGGGCTCATGCTCGCAGATATGGGGGCCGAGGTCATCAAGATCGAGACCCCTGAAGGTGACATCGCCCGCACTGTGAGCCCGCACTTCATCGGGCCACACAACGCCTACTTTGCCAGCCTCAACCGCAGCAAAAAAAGCGTAGTTCTGGATCTGGCAAGCCCGCAGGGACGCGATGCGCTCGCCGATCTGGCCCGCACCTCGCATGCTCTCATCACCAACCTCCGGCCCTCTGCAATCCGCAAGCTGGGCCTGACATACGAGAGCTTGAAGCACTGTAACGAGCGCCTGGTCTGCGTGGCTCTGACCGGATACGGCCTGGAAGGCCCGTACTCCGACAATCCTGCCTATGACTATGTGATCCAGGCACTGACCGGGGTTATGGCCCTCACGGGTGATCCGACCGCACCTCCAACCAAAGCAGGCTATTCCGCCGTGGACAACTCGGCCGGTTTGGTCGCCGCCGTGGGGCTGCTGGCCAAGATAGTGCAGGGACAAGGAGGCCAGGTCGATGTCGCGATGTACGACGTGATGCTTTCGCAGCTCAACTACCTTGCCGGTGCAGCCCTCAATGCGGGAGAGACCATTGAACGGCTTGCCAATTCATCGCATCCATATGTGGTGCCGGCTCAGATCTTTGCCACGGCCGATGGCTGGCTGACGCTGTTCATAACGCATGACAAATTCTGGAAGATTTTCTGCGTAGAGATCGGCCTTCCTCAATGGATCAATCATCCGCACTTTGCCACCATGGTTGCGAGGCGCACGCACCGCGCAGAAGTGGTCGCAGCCATTGCGCAGGTGCTGCACCAAGCCACTGCATCGGAATGGGTGAGGCGGCTGGCACCACTGGGAGTGGTGGTTGCAGAAGTGGGTACGCTCAATACGGCGCTGGATGGCGATATTGCCCGCTCACGAGAGATGGTTGTGCCCCTCGGCGATGGCAGCCTGCCTCTAAGCGCCGTGGCCAGCCCCATCCGGTTCGACAACTACACCCCTTCTTATTGCTTTCCGCCTCTGCTCAACGAGCACGCAGAAGAGTTGTTGGGAAAGGGCGTGACATGCACATGAAAGTCGCAGCTCTGGATCGAGCCTCGCTGGGGCGTGCTCTGACAAAGCTGGCCAATGCAGACCTGTCAGACGCCTCATCGCAGCTACTGCCGGTCCCGCCTGTCACTCAGGCCCGCCGTATTGGCGTGACCGGAGCGCCAGGAGCAGGCAAGAGCACGCTGGTGGGGAACTTGGCCATGCGGCGACTGAAAGTCAGCCCTCGCCTGGGCGTCCTCGCAGTCGACCCCAGTAGTCCACGCAGTGGAGGAGCAATTCTGGGTGACCGCATCCGCATGGATGACATTGCCGGCAGCCATGAGTTGTACATCCGCTCTCTCGGCTCACGCAAAACCACCGATGGCCTAGCAGACAACCTGTCGGAAATGCTCGACCTCATGGACGCTTATGGCTTCGAAGAGGTGCTGCTGGAAACTGTGGGGGTGGGCCAGGCAGAGTATGCGGTGCGCACCCAGGTGGACACCCTGATTTTGGTGCTGCTGCCCAACAGCGGCGACGTGGTTCAGGCGATGAAGGCTGGGATCATGGAGATGGCCGACATCTTTGTGGTCAACAAGGCCGACCTGCCCGGTGCACAGCGCATGGTCGCCGATATCCGCCGCATTGCTGCCGTCAGCCACCATGCCCCAGATGCGTGGGTACCACCGATTCTGCTGACCTCCTCTAGCGAGTCGGAATCCATCGCCCGACTGTCGCAGGCCATTGACCAACACCAAGCCTGGTTGAGTCGCACCGACGGGCGCCAGCAGGAATTGCACATCCAGCGTGTCCGCTATCGGCTGAAACGGGCTCTGGAGCGGCGACTGGACGACGCCTTAAAGCGCCAGGACTCTGCATCTTCTGCCTGTTCTGCTGCAGAGCAGATGCTGCAAATCCTTGACGTCATGCGAGCCCAGCTCACAACAGACATACAGAAAGGGCCATCATGCTGAAAAGGATTCTTCCTTTGCTGGCCGTCGCATGCTCGGTACTCGGTTTTTCCGCCACTCCAGCACAGGCTTTTCCGGACAAGCCGGTACGCATCATCGTGCCTCAGACCCCTGGCGGTGCTTCCGATGCTCTAGCTCGGATCATGGCTCAGAAGCTGAGTGAAAAATGGGGGCAGCCCGTGGTCGTGGAGAACCGCCCTGGTGCGGGCGGCAATATCGGCATGGGCGCAGTCGCGACCTCGGCACCTGACGGCTATGTGCTGCTCATGACCTACGTGGGCACCCAGGCCATCAACGGTGCTCTGTATCGCAACCTTCCTTTTGATCCCGTGGCCGATTTTGCACCCGTGGCCACGCTGGCAACTTTGCCGTTCGTGATCGTAGCTCGTAGCAACGCACCATTTCACACGGTAGCAGAGCTGGTCGGAGCCGCAAAAAATGGACGAGTGACTTACGGATCCGCGGGCAATGGCTCGGTCAATCACTTGCTTGGAGAGATGTTCAGCACGGGAGCCAAGGTCAAGCTAGAGCATGTGCCTTATCGCGGTGCGGCTCAGGCCTTGCAAGACCTGTTGGCAGGTCAGATTGACGTCGTCTTTACCAGCCTTCCCTCCGTGGCGGGGCAGCTCAAAAACGGCAACCTGCGCCCCATTGCAGTCACCAGCGCCCGCCGCGCCAAAGCCTTTGCACAGATTCCGACGGTGGCAGAGGCAGGTCTCCAGGATTTTGATGTCAACCCCTGGTTTGGTCTGATGGCTCCCAGCCACGTTCCGCGCGATGTCGTCCAAAAAATCAACACCGATGTAAACGATCTGCTTCGCACCGCTGAAGTGACCCGCAGCTTTGAGATGCAAGGCGCCGAGCCCTATCCATCCTCACCTGATGAGTTTCAGAAACAGCTACGCGCCGATACCGTGCGCTGGGGCAAGGTCGTGCGCACTTCTGGCGCCCGGCTGGACTGAGACATGGCACGCACCCATATCCGCTTGTCCAAGAAAACTATTCGCGCAGGTACTGCGGAACAGGCATCGCCGGATGCAGTGGAAGCGGCCAGGGCTGCAGCACTTTCCTTGCTGCAGCACAGTGTTCGCCACCGACACAAACAGTTGGCCCTGATCCGACTGCTAGATGCAGTGCGGTTGAGAGCGGATATCGATGGAGCCTTATGGGAACACTGTTTGGCCGTTGCCAGGATATCGGCCAGTCCCAGAGAGCTGCAATTGCTCTATGCCATGCGGAGCCATAGCAAAAGTGGACAGGCGCTGCCAATGCTTGCAGTTTGACTTTTCAACCAGGAGAGTTTGATGCTGATGCCAACGAAGTATCTTGTCCGCCGGAATCTTCTCAAGTCCATCCGTCTGAGAGGCGTCGCGCTGACTCTGTCGACTCTGGGGTCTGTCACCGCCGTACAGGCGCAGGCCTCTGATGACGTCATCCGCATTGGAGTGCTGGCCGACATGTCCGGCCTGTATTCCGATATGGGGGGCACGGGAATCACCGAAGCCGTGAAATTCGCAGTGGCCGATGCGGGCGGCCAAGTTCTGGGCAAAAAAATCGAAGTGCTTGCAGCCAATCATTCGGGCAAAGCCGATACCGCAGCCACCCGTGCCCGCGAATGGTTTGACACCCAAGGAGTGGACATGATCATTAGCGGCCCCAGCTCGGGCACCAGCCTGGCAATTTCCAAAGTTGCAGCAGAGAAGAAAAAAATCGTGATGGTTACCGGTGGTGTTGCAGCACAGCTGACCAATGAGGAATGCTCTCCCTACACCATTCACTATCTCTACGACACGGTGGCTCTTGCACGTGGCACGGGATCCGCCATGAGCAGGCAAGGCGGAAAGAGCTGGTACTTCCTCACGGTGGATTACGCGTTTGGTGATTCGCTGGAGCGCCAGACCACCGAGGTTGTCAAGGCCAACGGAGGTAAGGTCGTGGGAAGCGTGCGGCACCCACTCTCCGCCTCGGATTTCTCGTCATTCCTGCTGCAGGCCAAATCTTCTGGCGCACAGGTGCTGGGTCTGGCCAACGGCGGGGGCGACACCATCAACTCGATCAAGGCCGCCAGCGAATTTGGCGTTTCTCAGTCCATGAAAATTGCGGGCCTGATGCTGTTCCTGAGCGACGTGCATGCCCTCGGACTGAAACTCACGCAAGGCATCAATCTGACCGAAGCCTGGTACTGGGACAGCAATGACAAGACACGTGCTTGGTCTCAGCGCTTTCAGAACAAGATGAAGAAGATGCCAACCAGCATGCAGGCGGCCAGCTACTCGGCAGCGCTGCAGTACCTGCTGGCAGTCAAAGCCGCCGGAACCGACCAGGCCGAGCGCGTCATGACACAGCTGAAGCAGCAAAAAATTGATGATATTTACACCTCCAACGGTTTCATCCGCGAAGACGGCCGGATGGTGCACGACCTGCGTCTGATGGAAGTGAAGAGTCCGGGCGAATCCAAGAAACCCTGGGACTATTACAAGGAAGTCCAAGTTATTCCGGGCAACCAGGCATTTGCTTCCAAAGCGGAATCCAAATGCAAACGTTGGGTAGGAGGGTAACGCAGAAAAAAGTCATTCATCCCCCCCAGTCAATGCATCCCTTTCCAAGCAATTACTACGATCAGGAGACATAGCGATGACAGCCACTACCGATAATCTTGTAAAGAACACCACCGCCCCTTCAGAAGCAGTATGCAAAGCCATCTTGGAGGCGAAGGAGCTTCCCATTTTGGACGTAGGTCCCTACCTGGCGGGTGTTCCCGGAGCGCTAGAGCAACTGGGGGCCGACGTGCGCCATATCCAGCAAAACCTGGGATTTTTCGCCATCATCAACCACGGTATTCCCCAGGAACTAATTGACGAATCGTTCCGGCAAACTGCACAGCTGTTTGAGGTATCCAGAGAAGAAAAAATGAAGCATCGGGTGGGATACCACCACCAAGGCTATCTGCCACCCAAATCCTCGATTCTTCAGTCGGATGCTATCAAGGACAAGATTGCGCTCAATACAAAGAAGGACACCAACTCCGCCTGGCTGTTCATGCGTGAACGCGATGCAGACGACCCCAAAGTTAAGGCCAATGTCCGTCACCGTGGCCTGAACCAGTGGCCCGAAAGCCTGCCGAAGTTCAAAACCACGCTCTATCAATACCAGAAGTCGATGGAAAAACTGGGCAAGGCACTCTTGCCGATTTACGCCCGAGCTCTGGACCTGCGTGCTGATTATTTCGACAGCATGTTCAAGACCCCTGAGTACTACCAGCGCTGCGCTTATTACCATCCCGAGGAAAAGATGGAAGAAGGACAGTTCTCGCTGGCTCCGCACTCAGATGGCAGCTTCCTCACGCTGCTGCCCATGACGCCCGTACCTGGCCTGCAGGTGATGACCCCCAGCAAAGACTGGCTGAGCGTGAAGTACGTCAAGGATGCACTGGTCGTCAACACCGGGCAGGTACTCAACCGCCTATCCAACGACCACTTCATTGCAACGCCTCACCGGGTTGTCAATCCCCCTCAAAAACGCTACGCCATGACGTTCTTCTTCTATCCCGATGATGACGCCAGCGTGGCCCCCATTGCCGAGTGCCTGCGGCCTGAAGAGAAGGCAAAGTACGACTCGCGCTCGTTCTATGACTTCTTCGTTCCCTACCTGGATGACCTCTACCACTACAACGATGCCAACTTCATGAAGGAAGTGGAGCCCGAGCGCGCAGAGGCTCAGAGCTGATCAGACCACACCGTCGAACGCTGCCTCGCTCAACTGCGGCCCAACTTTTGCTAATGCTGGGCGCTACCGGTGAGGGTGAGGGTGAGGCGGCGATTTTTCAGATAACCGAGGGGTCAATGTGAAGAGGCAGTTACTCATCAACGGGAATTGGGTGGATGCTCAGGCAGGTGAATCAATCGATGTGATCGATCCCTGTACTGCACGTCCTTTTGGCACTATTGCACGCGGTCGGACCGAAGATGTGAACCGCGCCGTCGCTGCCGCACGGGCTGCCATGAACGGAACCTGGGGACGTACCACAGCGACAGAACGTGGACGCATCTTGCAGCGCCTGGCGCAGATCATCATGGCCAATAGCGAAGAACTGGCGCAACTGGAGGCTCGCGATACCGGCAAGCCCATGGCCGTAGCGAGGGCCGATGCTGCTGCCGTGGCACGCTACTTCGAGTTTTACGGCGGCGCTGCAGACAAGGTGCATGGTCAAACCATCCCTTATCTGAATGGCTACAACGTGAGCGTGGTGCGCGTCCCGCATGGTGTCACCGGCCACATCATTCCCTGGAACTACCCTGCCCAGATGATGGGGCGCACCCTTGCCCCAGCCCTGGCCATGGGCAACGCTGCGGTCGTGAAGCCATCGGAAGACGCTTGCCTGACCGCCCTCAAGCTTGCCGAGCTAGCCATGGAGGCCGGCCTGCCGGCTGGAGCGCTGAACATCATCACCGGCTATGGGGCTGAGGCTGGTGCAGCACTCACCGCACACCCTGACGTCAATTTTGTGACCTTCACCGGCTCACCCGAAACCGGCATGCAGGTGCAGCAGGCCACGGCACGACACCATGTGCCTTGTGTGCTGGAGCTGGGGGGGAAGTCACCGCAAATCGTGTTTGACGATGCCAACCTGGCCAAGGCTGTTCCCGCCATCGTGCGTGCCATCGTGCAGAACGCAGGACAAACTTGCTCTGCAGGCAGCCGTTTGTTGGTTCAGCAAGGGATATACGACGCTTTTGTGAAGACGGTCGCCGACCACTTTTCCGCTCTGCGCGTAGGTACTCCGGAAATGGATCTGGACTGCGGTCCTCTGATCAGCGCTAAACAGCGAATGCGCGTTCACGCGTTTATTGACGAAGCTATGCAACAAGGGATTCCACTGCTGGCTCAGGGACGCCTGGCCGATGGGCTTTCTGATAGCGGCTTCTTTGTTGCTCCAACCTTGTTCGGTGCGGTACCACGTGATAGCCGCCTGGCCTGCCAAGAAATTTTCGGACCGGTGCTCGCTGTAATGCCATTCACCGACGAAGAAGATGCCGTCAGTCTGGCAAATGCCACAGAGTTCGGTCTGGTCGCCGGTGTCTGGACGGAAAACGGCAGTCGCCAGTCACGAATGGCGCACCGTATTGCAAGCGGTCAGGTATTTCTCAACTGCTATGGAGCAGGCGGAGGTGTGGAGCTCCCATTCGGCGGAGTGAAAAAAAGCGGCTATGGCAGGGAAAAGGGTCTGGTAGCACTGGAAGAAATGAGCACGACCAAGACCATTGTTCAACATTACGAATAATTCGGAGACTGGAAAATGAGTGAACTGACCAACAAGATTGTCATCGTCACAGGTGCCGGCAGCGGTTTCGGCGCAGCCACTGCCACCGCCTTTGTTCAGGCAGGGGCCAAAGTGGTTCTGGCTGATCTGCGCCTGGAGGCGGCAAAGGCCGTAGCCAATGACCTGGGAGCCGGTGCGCTGGCCGTGGCCTGCGACGTAAGCAATGGTGCGCAGGTCCAGGCCATGGTCGATCAATGCGTAGACCACTTTGGTGTACCGGACGTAGTCGTCAATAACGCGGGTACCACGCACCGCAACCAGCCCATGTTGGAGGTCGACGAAGCGACGTTCGATCGCGTCTTCAATGTCAACGTGAAATCCATCTACCACATGACCCGAGCCGTCGTCCCCCTGATGCAGCAGCGCAAAGATGGTGTGATCATCAATATCGGCTCGGTGGGAAGCATCCGCCCTCGCCCGGGCTTGACCTGGTACAACAGCTCCAAAGGAGCAGTCAAGGTGATGACGAAATCGATGGCCGTGGAGCTGGCCCCTTTCGGCATTCGTGTCAATTTGATTGCTCCGGTTATGTCGCCGACGGGCCTGCTGCAGGACTTCATGGGTGTGGCTGACAGCGAAGAAAACCGCTCACGCTTTGTCTCAACCATTCCAATGGGTCGTATGTGCGACCCCATGGATGTGGCCAATGCAGCACTGTATCTCGCAAGCCCTCAATCTGCCTTTCTCACGGGGGTTGAACTTCCCGTCGACGGAGGAAGATCCATTTAACGTCATAAGGGGTAGTCCACCTGCGCCGGGACAACACTTGTCCCCTAAAAGCTAAGCAATGTTCGTGCATAAAAAAGCGCTCCCAAGGAGCGCTTTTTTAGCGGCAATCGAGTCCAGGACTTTTTGCCCAAATACCAATTATTCCGGGTCAATAAAGTCGTAAACACAGGCCTAGCATTCATGCGCCTTCCAGAGCATCACTTGCAGTGCCGTCTTGAGCTAAAGTCGTAAACACAAACAGAGCAAGACTTTGAACAAGTTCTAAACAACGCGCTCTCCTGGCTTGAGCCCCAGTCGTCGTGCGAGCTTGTGCAGATTGCTGGCATCGAGGTCCAGCGCACGCGCCGCCTGCGCCCAGTTGCCGCCATGGCGCTGCAGTGCGGTGCGTATGTAGTCGCGCTGGCAAGCGTCGACCACGTCTCGCAGTGGCAGATCGTGCCCCGCAGCCTGCACTATGGGCTGGGCGTGGCCGGTGTCGGCGGCTGGAGGATAAGGGGCTCCGGCGTCAAGGTCGAGCAAGTCGGCATCGAGCGTCACGATGTCGCTGCGCCTAGCACCACGACTCAGGGCCTTGAGCGCTGCGCGGCTGACCACATGCTCCAGCTCGCGCACATTGCCGGGCCAGCAGTAGCGACGCAGCGCCTCATCGGCGGCGGCCGACAGGCGCAAGCTGCGCAGGCCCAGACGGGCACGGTTGAGCTCGAGGAAGCGCCCGGCCAGCAGCAGCACGTCGTTGCCACGCTCGCGCAGCGGCGGAATCGGAATCGGATACACCGACAGCCGGTGGTACAGATCGGCGCGGAAGCGCCCTTCCTGAACTAGCTCGCGTAGATTGCGGTTGGTGGCGGCGATCACCCTCACATCCACCTTGCGCGGCCGGTCGGCGTCTAGGCGCTGGATCTCACCGTTCTGCAGCGTGCGCAGCAGCTTGGCCTGGATGGATAGCGGCAACTCGCCCACCTCGTCGAGGAACAGCGTACCCCCCTCGGCGGCCTCGAAGCGGCCCGGCCTCTCGCTCATGGCACCCGAGAAAGCTCCGCGCGCATGGCCAAACAGTTCGCTCTCGGCTAGCGATTCCGGCAAAGCCGCGCAGTTCACATGCACCAGCGGCCGGCTGCTGCGTCGCGATAGCCGGTGCAACCGATGGGCGAACATCTCCTTGCCCACGCCGGTCTCGCCCAGCAGCAGCACGGGCAGCTCGGTATCCGCGACCAGCTGCAACTCGTGCAGCAGTCGGGCCATGGCCTCGCTATGGCCCACGATTTCACCGACGATCCCCCCGTCCTCACCTAAAGGTGCTCCACCTGTCGCGGCGCCCCCCGACTGTTGCGCGGCACGCAGCGCCATTTCCAGCCGCGATACGCGCACGGCGGCTTCGATCAGCGGCAATAGCTGGGCCAGCTCGCGTTGGGCTGTGGCATCGAAAGTGCCCACGGTCAGCGCATCCAGCGTCAACACACCAAAGCGCTGGCCTTCCAGATCCAGCGCCACGCCCATGCAGTCATGCACCTGCAGCGGCTCGCCAGGACGCTCGATCACAAGGCCGTCATAGGGGTCAGGCAGGCCACTGTCATGGTGAAAACAGGTGACTTCACGCCGCTGCAGGATGGCTGCCAGCCGCGGGTGCTCCTTGATCGCAAAGCGCCGGCCCAGCGCATCGCTGGTCAGCCCGTCCACCGCCACGGGCCGCAGCAGCTCGCCTTCGCCGTCCAAGCGCAACAGAGCCACGGCGCCGCAGCGAAAGTGCAAACGCAGCGTCTCGACCAGCCGTTGCAGGCGCACGGCCATGGGCAATTCGGCCGCCAAATCAGCCAGCAGCAAAGCGTGGAGCGTGTCCATGGTGATAAATACCTTCATATGGTCATTTCAACCATTAAAGCGAATGGTTATTTTAACCATTGATTTTTTAATTCATTGAATTTGAAGAGATTTTTTATGGCGCGGCGCTTGCATAGATCAGGGTATCCATCAAGGCAAATCATCCAAGAGAGGAGTTCACCCATGAGCATGCGACGTCTTTTTCCTACCGCT
This sequence comes from Comamonas sp., assembly GCA_019236485.1. Taxonomy (GTDB): domain Bacteria; phylum Pseudomonadota; class Gammaproteobacteria; order Burkholderiales; family Burkholderiaceae_C; genus Comamonas. Next base: position 13,810 of record JAFAIY010000153.1, read on the forward strand.
CTACCAGTTGCACTGGCGGTCAGCTTTCTGGTTTGCGTTCCGGCGGCTTCAGCCCAGACCGGCTCCGTGTCCGGAACTACAGCCCAGACCGCGCCGGCAGCAACTATCAAGCGTTTTTCACTGCATACCAACATCGTGGACGGCAAGATGGTCTATGTGGATGACAAGGGCGCCGTCAATCCCACACTCAGTGCGGCAGTGGGGGATACGGTCGAAATCCTGCTCGACAGCGGTGAGGGCGCTGAGCACGATCTGGTGGTGCCCGAGCTGAACGTGGCCTCGCCCAAGTTCAGCGCCTCCACGGGCCGGCAGACCGTGCGCTTCAAGGTCACTCAGCCGGGCGAATTCACCTACTACTGCTCGGTGCCCGGTCATCGCCAGATCGGCATGGAAGGCAAGCTCAAGGTGACGGGTCAGGCGGTGGCCGCCAGCCAGACTGGTGCGTCCACCGATGCAGCGCTCGCGCTGTACACGCCCGCGCCGCTGCCGCAGCGTGGCGCAGACCCAGCTGCCGTGAGTATCTCGGCCGATCCGGCCAAAGTGCCGCCGGCCATAGGGCCGCGTGCGCCGCAGACGCAGAAGGTGCGCATGGAGACGGTGGAGCTGGCCGGCAAGCTTGACGACGGTACCAGCTTTACCTACTGGACTTTCAACCGCCAGGTGCCTGGCCCCATGCTGCGGGCCCGCGTGGGCGACACCATCGAGTTGACGCTGGCCAATGCCAAGGACAGCAAGGCCATCCACTCCATCGACCTGCATGCGGTGACCGGCGGCCATGGCGGCGGCGAGCACACGCAGGTGGCGCCCGGTACCGAGAAGACCATCGCCTTCAAGGCGCTGAACCCCGGCCTGTATGTCTACCACTGCGCCACGCCGCTGGTGCCGCAGCACATTGCCGCGGGCATGTACGGAATGATCCTGATCGAGCCAGAAGCCGGCCTGCCCAAGGTGGACCGCGAGTACTACGTGATGCAGGGCGATATGTACACGCACCGGCCCTTTGGCGCCAAGGTGCATCAGGAGCCCGACCTGGAAAAGATGTCCAACGAGCTGCCCGACTACTACGTGTTCAACGGTGCCGTGGGCGCGCTGACCAAGACGAACAAGCTGCAGGCCAAGGTGGGCGAGACGGTGCGCATCTACTTCGGCGTGGGCGGGCCCAACAAGGTGGCCTCGTTCCACATCATCGGCGAGATCTTCGACAAGGTGTACGGCGAGGCTTCGTTCACCGGTCTCAAGAACGACGTGCAGACCACGCTGGTGGCTCCGGGCGGCGCCACCATCGTCGAGCTCAAGGTCGAGCACCCTGGCAGCTACCTGCTGGTGGACCATGCACTCTCGCGCACCGGCAAGGGTGCCGTGGGCGTGCTCGAAGTGACGGGCGAGGGCGTGCCCGGCGTCTACAAGGCCGGAAAGCTCTGATTTTTCATTGTTCCCACATTCAAGGAGCCACCATGAACTACCTCGATCAATCCCTGGGCCAGCTGGCCCGCCGCATTCCTGGTGCCACCCGTCTGTTCGACCAGCACCAGCTGGACTTCTGCTGCGCCGGCAACCGCACGCTGCGCACCGCGGCGCAGGACGCGGGCATTGCTGCGGAGCCCATTGCCGACGAGCTGCAGGCGCTGCAGCAGCGCGCGGATGACGGCGCAGCGCGCGACTGGAGCGAGGCTGCCGACACCGAGCTGGTCGACCATATCCTGATCCGCTACCACGCCGTGCACCGCGAGCAACTGCCCGAGCTGATACGCCTGGCGCGCCGCGTGGAGCAGGTGCATGGCGATCGCGAGGACTGCCCACACGGACTGGCCGACCATCTGGAAGCCATGGCCCAGGAACTGGACAGCCATATGCGCAAGGAAGAAATGGTGCTGTTTCCGCTGATCACCCGCGGCCAGGGTCGCATGGCCGGCATGCCCATAGGCGTGATGCGCATGGAGCATGACAGCCACGGCACCGAGCTGCGCCGACTGGAGGCGCTGACAAACCACATCACCCCTCCGCGCGACGCCTGCACCACCTGGCGCGCACTGTATCTGGGGCTGCGCACCTTCCGAGAGGATTTGATGGCGCACATCCATACCGAAAACAACATCCTGTTCGAGCGCTTCGCTCCAGCTCAGGTGCACTGAGGAGCCCAACATGGGACAGTACAAGAAACACTGGTTCACGCTGATCGCGCTGTGCATCGTGATGTTCTCGCTGCTCGGCTATTTCGGCGCGGACATCTATCGCTCGGCGCCGCCGATACCCACGCAGGTGGTCAGCAGCAAAGGCAAGGCCTTGTTCGGCAAGGACGACATCCTCGACGGCCAGACCGCCTGGCAGTCGGTGGGCGGCATGCAACTGGGCTCGATCTGGGGCCACGGAGCCTATCAGGCGCCTGACTGGACGGCCGATTGGCTGCACCGCGAACTCACGGCCTGGCTGGACCTGGCCGCGAAAGAGCGTCACGGCCAACCCTATGCGGCCCTGACCGAAGGCCAACAGGGCGCACTGCGCGCCGAACTCAAGGCCGAATATCGCGCCAACGGCGTCGATGCCGCCAACAAGCTGGTGGTGAGCGAGCGCCGCGCCACCGCCATGGCGCAGACCGCGACCTACTACGACCAACTGTTCTCCGATGCGCCCGCGCTGCACAAGAGCCGCGAGAACTTTGCGATGAAGGAGAACACCCTGCCCAGCGCCAAACGACGCCAGCAGCTCACGCATTTCTTCTTCTGGACCGCCTGGGCCGCTGCCACCGAGCGCCCGAACAGTCGCGTGACCTACACCAACAACTGGCCACACGAGCCGCTGATAGGCAACACGCCCAGCAGCGAGAACGTGGTCTGGTCGATTGCCAGCGTGGTCGTGCTGCTGTCGGGCGTAGGCTTCCTGGTCTGGGGTTGGTCCTTCCTGCACAAACATGACGAGCCCCAGCCCGTGGCACCACACCAGGACCCGCTGGCCACCTTTGCACTGACGCCTTCGCAGCGCGCTTTAGGCAAGTCTCTGTTCCTCGTGGTCGCGCTATTCGTGTTTCAGGTGTTCATCGGTGGTTTCACCGCGCACTACACGGTAGAAGGCCAGCAGTTCTACGGCATCGACCTGTCGCAGTGGCTGCCCTACTCCCTCACGCGTGCCTGGCACATCCAGAGCGCGCTGTTCTGGATCGCCACGGGCTTCCTGGCCGTGGGCCTGTTCCTTGCGCCCGTCATCAACGGTGGCAAGGATCCCAAGTTCCAGAAACTCGGCGTGGACGTGCTGTTCTGGGCGCTGGTCTTCGTCTGCGTGGGCTCGTTCGTGGGCAACTACCTGGCGATTGCTCAGAAGCTGCCGCCCGAATGGAGTTTCTGGCTCGGCCACCAGGGCTACGAGTATGTGGACCTGGGCCGTATCTGGCAGATCCTCAAGTGGGTAGGCATTCTGCTGTGGCTGGTGCTGATGCTGCGCGGCGTGCTGCCTGTGCTGTTTGCGCGCAGCAAGGAAGACAAGAACCTGCTGGCCCTACTGACCGCCTCGGTGGGCGCCATCGGTCTGTTCTACGGTGCGGGCCTGTTCTATGGCGAACGCACCAGCCTGTCGGTGATGGAGTACTGGCGTTGGTGGGTGGAGCACCTGTGGGTGGAGGGCTTCTTCGAGGTCTTTGCCACCACGGCGCTGGCCTTTGTCTTCAGCAGCATGGGCCTGGTGTCGCGCCCCATGGCCACCTCGGCCAGCCTGGCCTCGGCCTCGCTGTTCCTGCTGGGCGGCATTCCGGGCACCTTCCACCACCTGTACTTCGCGGGCACGACCACGCCGGTGATGGCCGTGGGTGCGGCCTTCAGCGCGCTTGAGGTAGTGCCTCTGATCGTGCTGGGCCATGAGGCCTGGGAAAACTGGCGCCTCAAGAACCGTGCGCCGTGGATGGCCCATCTCAAGTGGCCGCTCATGTGCTTTGTGGCCGTGGCCTTCTGGAACATGCTGGGAGCGGGCGTCTTCGGTTTCATGATCAACCCGCCAATTGCGCTGTACTACATCCAGGGCCTGAACACCACGCCCGTGCATGCGCACGCCGCACTGTTCGGCGTCTATGGCTTCCTGGCGCTGGGCTTCACGCTGATGGTGCTGCGCTATGTGCGGCCGCAGCTGGTGTTCAGCGAGGGGCTGATGAAGACCGCCTTCTGGGGACTGAACGCCGGCCTAGTGCTGATGATCGCCACCAGCTTGCTGCCGATCGGCATCATCCAGTTCCACGCCAGCGTGAGCGAGGGCCTGTGGTTCGCCCGCAGCGAGGCATTCATGCAGCAGCCGCTGCTGCAAACACTGCGCTGGGTGCGCACCTTCGGCGACGTGGTGTTCATCGTTGGCGCCGTGGCCATGGCCTGGCAGGTGGTGATCGGCGTACTAGGCCAGAGAGCGCCGACCACGCCGTCGCGTACCGCTCTGGCTACCGCCGGCCACTGACCCGCCCGCATGACGCGAAAAGGACTTGCGCAAACCTGGACCGGGTTTGCGCAAGCCATGAAAGGAATATCCATGCAGATCGACAAGCTCAAGCAACAACATGTGGACATACTGCGCCGCATCACGGCCCTGCGCGAACTCACTCATGCCGGCGTGGCAGGCAACGCCAAGGCCATTGCCGAAGGCATCATCGGCATGAGCGCCGTGATCAAGTTGCACCTTGCCGTGGAAGACCAGGCCCTGTACCCAGCGCTGCAGCGCGGCGGCAATGCTGACCTAGCGCGCCTGGGTCGTCAGTACCAGGACGAGATGGGGCCGTTGGCCCAGGCCTACGATGCCTTCGCGCGCCGTTGGAATACGGCGCAGCGCCTGCACGAAGATGCCGAGGGTTTCCGTGCCGACGCCAACAATGTGCTGCGCCGCCTGCACGAGCGCATGCAGCATGAGAACCGTGAGTTCTATCCGCGCGTCGAAGCGCAGGAGGAGGCGCTTGCATAGGGCTTGACGACAGTGTCTCGGCCGTCGGCTGGCGCTTCTATGTCATTGAGGGGCATTGCTCAACGTCAGCCGAGCCCTTCCGGGGCGACCACGCGAGGGTTCATAACTCAGCATCTGGATAGCGTGTTCCCCTACGCTGCGCCATGTTGCGGCCCATCGCGACCTGCTCGCTCAAAGCCAGGCGAGCGTGCGCCTCGGGATAGGCCTGCGTTTCCTCCACACGCATGTGAGCGGCGTACAGCGCCGCGAAATCTGCCCAGCGGCGGCGGGCATCGGCCAATGCCGGACTATCGAGCGTCTGCCGGGCCTGCACGGCTTGCAGATCGCCGCGGATGTAGGTCCATCGTTGCTCCATCTGCTCGTGCTCGGCATGCAGGGAGTTAGCTAGCGCCGCCTTGCCGGTCGCGCGCAGCACAGGAAATACGTGCAGTTCCTCGTCACCATGATGCAGCGGTGCGGCCACGTCAAAATAGCGCTGCACGTCTGCCGCCGCATCACAGGCTTGAGCATCGCAGCCATGCTCCGCAAGGTGCACGCCCAGGCGCAACAGCAGCACAAGCG
>JAFAIY010000225.1 GCA_019236485.1 Comamonas sp.
CGTCGGCCAGGCCCGCCAAGGCCAGCATAGAGAACGTACGCCGCGCGCTGCAGAATCTGGCCAAGCTGGTCAAACAGGAAAATATTTCCAGCGTGGCACTGCCGCGGCTGGCCACGGGCGTCGGCAGCCTGCCATGGTCGGAGGTCAGCCCGCTGATCCGGCAATATCTGGGCGATCTCGGGATACCGGTAATCGTCTACACCACTTACCGCAAGGGCGAGATGGCGGACGAGGGGCTTTGAGCCCGAGCCCGGCAATCCGCGCCGATCGCGGCCATCGCCGCGCCCTCAGTCCCGCAGCAGCTCGGGCAGTACCTGGGCCGCAGGCAGCGGAACCAGCGCATCGGCCACATCGTCGAGCTCGCTGGCACGCGGGTTGACGATGACCACCCTGGCGCCGTTGCGCCGCGCGATCTGCGCCAGGCCCGCGGCCGGGTAGACGGCCCCCGAGGTACCGACCACCAGCATGAGATCGCAGCGATTGGCCGCCTGCTCGGCCTGGGCCCAGACTCCGGCCGGCAGGGTCTCGCCAAACCAGACCACGGCCGGGCGCAGCAGATTGCCACAGGCCGGGCAGGACGGCGGCTCGCCGGGCGCCGTATGTTCGAGATCGCATTGCGCACAGCGGCGGTTGAGCCAGCGGTTTTTCATGAGCTCGCCATGCAGGCTGAGCACGCCCTCGCTGCCCGCGCGCTGGTGCAGGCCGTCGACATTCTGGGTCACCAGGGTCATGCGCTGCGGATGCCGCCGGGCCCAATGCGCCAGGGCTTGATGGCCGGCATTGGGCACGACCTGGGCCACTCGCTCGCGCCGATACTGGTACCAGCGCCAGACATGCGCGGGATCGCGGCGGTAGCCGGCCTCGCTGGCCATGTCCTCGGGCTTGAACCGCGACCAGTAGCCTGTATCGTCATCCCTGAAAGTGGGTATGCCCGACTCGGCGCTCACTCCGGCGCCCGTGAGCACGGCGAGCTCCTTGGCGGCCGACAGCCACTGCCTGGCCTGCTCCATCCCATCCATAATTTGTTGCATTTTGTTTCTTATTGGTAAGAGCACCTAATTCACTTTGCATGCCCGGCTGCAGAATGTCAGAGCCGGGGAAAACACCTCTTCACTGAGCCGCTGCAGATGACAGTATCCGAGCCTCTTCAAACCCTGAAACTTGCCATGGAGCATGCAGCGCTTCCCTGGGGACTGCTCGGCCTGTCCCAGCTGCAGCTGAATTTTGCCAACAAGGCGCTGCAAGCGCATCTGCAGTCCTGCCGGCTGCCGCCCTCGCTGGGACTGAGCCTGCATGCACCGCTGCTGCAGGCCGCCGAGAACTGCCTGGCCAGCGATATGGAAACTACGGCCCGCCTGCCCGCCTGCCCCGGCGTCTGGCATTTCACTCCGGTCATGGTCGAAGGCAAGGCCGCGGCCGTGCAATGCTATGTGCTGCCCGAGGCGGCGCTGCCCAGCGAAGGCCCAGCGTCTGGCCTCGAGCACAGCGACCGCTTTGAAGTCTTTCTGGACCACCTGCCCTACCAGGTCTGGATTGCCACGCCCCATGGCGAGGTCACCTGGTTGAACAAGGCGCTGACCCAGTATGCCTACAACCACAGCCGGCGCGTGGACCTCAGGGAAGGCATCTGGATAGACATCGTCCACCCCGACGATCTGGCCAGCGTCAACGCCGGCCTGTCGCGTGCCCTGATTACCGAGAAACCCACCCGCTACCGGCTGCGCATCAAAAGCCATGGCGGCCCCTACCACTGGTTTTTTGCCACGCTGGCCCCGGTCAAGAACCGCGAGGGGCAGACCCAGTACTGGGTGGGCGCGAATATAGGCATCGATGGCATCAAACAGGCCGAGGACCAGTTCCGCGACCAGATCGCCACGCTCAGGCACCAGCTCAAGCGCGGCCACCAGGAGCTGGACCAGGCCCACGCCGCCCTGGCCCAGTTGCAGAAGCTGGACATGGTCTCCAAGCTGTCCGCCGGCGTCGCTCACGATCTGAACAATCTGCTGTTCATCACCGGCCTGCACGCGGGCCTGCTGGAGAAGAAGCTCCACGAGCCCGAGCACCGCGAACATGTGGAAGTCATCCACGACACCATCAAGAAGGCCGGCCGTCTGGCCTCCCAGCTCACGGGCTTCAGCAGCCGCAAGCCCATGGAGCTCAGCGCCGCCGACCCGGGCCAGCTGGTGCGCGATATCGAGCAGCTGCTGCGCAACGCCGTGGGCGCCGAGGTGGAGTTCCGGCTGCATCTGGCGGCCAGCCTCTGGCCGATCAATGTGGATCGCATGTTTTTCGAGAACTCGCTGATCAATCTCTGCATCAATGCGCGCGACGCCGTCAACGGCAAGGGCCATATCAGCGTGAGCGTGGAAAACGCGCTGCTCAATCACGGCGGCCACCCGGGCGAGCATGTGATGATCAGCGTCAGCGATGACGGCGTGGGCATGGACGAGAGCGTGCGCGCGCGGATTTTCGAGATGTTCTTCACCACCAAGCCCGAAGGCAAGGGCGCGGGCCTGGGCCTGCCCATGGTGAAGAACTTCATGGACCATGCCAAGGGCCTGATCGAGGTCGAGTCCGCCAAGGGCCGGGGCAGCTGTTTCCGGCTGTACTTTCCGCGCGCCGAGCCAAGCTCGGCCGCCAAGCCTCCGGTGCAGGCCATCGCCGAAGGCGAGCAGGAGACCATCTTGCTCATAGAGAACAATCTGGACATGCGCAATGCCATGGCCATGGTGCTCTATGAGCTGGGCTACCAGGTGGCCACCGCCTACAAGCCCGAGGTGGCGCTGCGCTATATCAACAGCGGCCTCAAGGTGGATCTCATCATCGCCACGGCCAGGATGCCGGGCCAGCTCTCGGCCATGGAGATGCACCGGCAGCTCAAGGCCGAGCAGGTGGACATTCCCATGCTGCTGACCACGGGCCGCAACAGCGAGCAGGCCACGGACCTGGACAGCAGCGAATACACCGTGCTGTTCAAGCCCGTGTCCATGCCCGACCTGGCCCAGGCCGTGCACGATCTGCTGCACCGGGACCCGGCCACCACCCAGTCGCTGCACCAATAAAAAAAGCGCGTACTGCATACGCAGCCGCGCCTTTTGAGCGGTCGCCGAAGAATCAGGCCTTGACCGTCACTCCTGCGGCCAGGCGCTGGCGCAAGGCCTCGTACAGGCAAACGCCGCTGGCCACGGACACGTTGAGGCTCTCCACCGCCCCCTGCATGGGGATGCTGACCAGCGCGTCGCAGGTCTTGCGCGTGAGCTGGCGCATGCCGTCGCCCTCGGCGCCCAGCACCAGGGCCGTGGGGCCGCTCAGGTCCATCTGATAGAGATGCTGCTCGGCATCGCCGCTGGTGCCTATGATCCAGATATTGCGCTCCTTGAGCTCCTTGAGCGTGCGCGCCAGATTGGTCACCATGAAATAAGGCACGGTCTCGGCCGCGCCGCTGGCCACCTTGGCCACCGTGGCATTGATGCCGGCCGCGTGGTCCTTGGGCGCGATCACCGCATGCACGCCGGCACCGTCGGCCACGCGCAGGCAGGCGCCCAGATTGTGCGGATCGGTCACGCCATCGAGCACCAACAGCAGCGGCGCCTTGACGCCTTCGGCCTCCAGATCGTCGAGCAGCTCGTCAAGCGTGCGGCTGTCCTTGACCTCTTCGACGCGCGCGGCCACGCCCTGGTGGCCGTGCGAGCCCGCGAGCTTGGCGATGCGCATGGTATCCGCCTCGATCAGGCGCACCCCGGCTTCCTTGGCGCGCTCCAGGAACTGGCGCATGCGCGCATCGCGGCGCGTGGCTTCGAAATAAACCTCGATGATGGACTTGGGGGCGGTCTTCAGACGCACGCCGACGGCGTGAAAGCCGAAAAGAACTTTGGGGGACGACATGGGGCCGCATTATCCCGGGCTTTTCGCCGCAGCTGGGGCGCAGCGGTCCAAGCCAGGGCTGGCGACTGTGTTTTTGCATTGCCGCTACACTGCGCCACCTTGGGACGGGCTGCGGCTCATGCTGGCCCGCGCTGCTCCTTCATGCATGGCCGGCCTTGGCGCCAGAGCTGCCGCCGCCCTACCGAACCCCTACCGCGAACACCAGCGCCCCCGGCTCCATGCCGATGTCCCGGGGCGCGCCAGCCTGTTCGCATCCATCCCGTCGTACAACAACCGTTTTCCTAGCATGCTCAAAGCTTTGCTTGATTGGCTCAGCCGCACCAGCCTGGTGCTGCAAATCGTGATTGCCCTGGTACTGGGCGGCCTGGTCGCCTGGCTCTGGCCGGCGGCCGCCGAGCCGGCCTCGCTGCTGGGCACGCTGTTCATCTCCGCCCTCAAGGCCGTGGCACCCGTGCTGGTGTTCCTGCTGGTCATCGCCGCCATCAGCAACCACCGCCCGGGCCAGGAAACCCAGATCAAGCCCGTGATCTGGCTGTATATCGTGGGCACGCTGGCGGCGGCTTGCGTGGGCGTGGCGGCCAGCATGCTGTTCCCCTCGGTGATCCACTTCCGTGAGGCGCCCGCGGCCCAGGGCGTGCCCGGCGAAATCAGCCAGGTGCTGATGAATGTGGTCAAGAGCGCGGTGGACAATCCCGTGAATGCGCTGGTCCAGGCCAATTACATCGGCATTCTGGCCTGGGCCATTGCCCTGGGCATTGCGCTGCGCCATGCCAGCCAGGGCACGCGCACCATGCTGGGCGACCTGGGCCAGGCCATCACCGGCGTGATCCAGGGCGTGATCCGCCTCGCGCCCTTCGGCATCTTCGGCCTCGTGGTGGCGACCTTCTCCGCGGGCGGCCTGGATGCGCTCAAGGACTATGCGCATCTGCTGGTGGTCCTGGTGGGCTGCATGCTGTTCGTGGCTCTGGTGGTCAACCCCGCCATCGTCTGGACCCAGACCCGCCGCAACCCCTACCCGCTGGTGCTGACCTGCCTGCGCGAAAGCGCCGTCACGGCCTTCTTCACGCGCAGCTCGGCCGCCAACATTCCCGTGAACCTGGCGCTGGCCAAAAAGCTGGAGCTGGACGAGGACACTTACAGCATCTCCATTCCTCTGGGCGCCACCATCAATATGGCGGGTGCGGCCATCACCATCAGCGTGCTGTCACTGGCGGCCGCCCACACGCTGGGCGTTGCGGTGGATGTGCCCACGGCCATTCTGCTGTGCGTGGTGGCCTCGGTCTGCGCCTGCGGCGCCTCGGGCGTGGCAGGGGGATCGCTGCTGCTGATCCCGCTGGCCTGCAGCCTGTTCGGCATCTCCAACGATGTGGCCATGCAGGTGGTCGGCGTGGGCTATGTGATCGGCGTGATCCAGGATTCGACCGAGACCGCGCTCAACTCCTCCACCGATGTGCTGTTCACGGCCGCCGCCTGCCGCTCGGCCCAGCGCAAGGCCGGCGAGATCGTGCCCGCCATCTGAAGCGGCCATCTGCCCGCACCGCGACAAAGGCCTGCCCCGTGCAGGCCCGCGGTTTTCAGGCCACGCGCCCGGCTTCGATGGTGATGCTGCGATCGCACTGGGCGGCGATATTGCGGTCATGCGTGACCAGGATCAGCGTGGTGCCGCGCTCGCGGTTCAGCTCGAACATCAGCTCCATGATGGTCTGCCCCGTGGCGAAGTCCAGGCTGCCCGTGGGCTCGTCGGCCAGCAGCGCCGCGGGCTCCACCACAAAGGCACGCGCCAGGGCCACGCGCTGCTGCTCCCCGCCCGAGAGCAGCTTGGGGTAATGGCCCAGGCGCTGCCCCAGACCCACGCGCTCCAGCATCTGCGTGGCGCGCAGGCGCGCATCGCGGGCGCCGGCGAGCTCCAGCGGCAGCATCACGTTCTCCAGCGCCGTGAGATTGCCCAGCAGCTGGAAGCTCTGGAACACAAAGCCCATCTTCTGCGCGCGCATGGCCGCGCGCTCGTCCTCGCTGAGCGCAAACAGATCCTGGCCCTGCAGGCGGACCGTGCCGCGGCTGGGGGTATCCAGCCCCGCCAGAATCGACAGCAAAGTGCTTTTGCCCGAGCCCGATGCGCCCACAATGGCCACCGCCTCGCCTTCGGCAAAACTCAGGTTGATATCCCGCAAAATATCCAGCACTCCCGTGGAGTCGCTGACCGATTTCGACAACTGCTCTACGGCAATCAAAGGAATGGCAAGAGTTTCTGACATGAATAAGTTGGACAGCAAAAACGTCAAAGGCCGCAGCCCTAGCTTTGCGCTGCAGCGCCGCCACTGTATCGCGCTTGCCCTGGCTCTGGGAATTGCGGGGACATGCGGCCAGGCCGCGCCCGCCGCTCAGGCCAGGCCCGCCAAACCAGCCGCCCAGACCCCGCAGGGTCCGGTGCTGGTGCTGGGCGACTCGCTGAGCGCCGAGTATGGGCTCACGCGCGGCAAGGGCTGGGTCCATCTGCTGCAGCAGCGCCTCGACGCCGACAAGAGCCCGCGCCAGGTGGTCAACGCCAGCATCAGCGGCGAAACCACGGCCGGCGGCAAGGCCAGACTGGCGGCGCTGCTGGCCCAGCACCAGCCCTCGGTCCTGATTCTGGAGCTGGGCGGCAACGACGCCCTGCGCGGCCTGGCGCTGCAGAGCACCCAGCACAATCTGGAAGCCATGGTCAAGGCCGCCCGGGAGGCGCAGACCCAGGTGCTGCTGGTCGGCATGCAGGTGCCGCCCAACTACGGCGCCGCATACAACGAGCAGTTTGCCGAGATGTTCCAGAAGATTGCCGACGCGCAGAAACTGCCGCTGGTGCCGTTTCTGCTCGCCGGCATAGGCGATGCGCCCGATGCCGAGCAATGGTTCCAGAGCGACCGCATCCACCCCAATGCCAAGGCCCAGCCGCAGATGCTCAGCAATGTCTGG
>JAFAIY010000401.1 GCA_019236485.1 Comamonas sp.
CTGCTTCCCGCGCATCGAAATACACCACATCCATGTCGCCAAGGCAAGCCGGCGGCAGCGCACCCGCGGCCCGCCCATGCAGTGCTTCCCATACCGCGCAGCGCACGGCCCCCGCGCCTATGCACCAGGACGCCCAAACCTGCTGCCTGGCCGCAGCCAGCGCCTGCATCAGCCAGGGCGTGTGGCTTACAAAGCGCCGGACCTGCTCGGCCTGTGCCGCGCCAGGCGTGCCGTCATGCATGGCCTGCGGTCCATTCGCGCAGCTGGAACACATTGCCTTCGCAGTCCATGGCATTGCAGGCCGCAAAGCCCGGGCCCTGCCAGCGATCGTCGAACACCTGGCCCCCAGGGCCTGGGCAGCCCTGGCGGCCTCGGCAATGGAGGGCACGGTGGCAAAGAACTTGAGCGCCACGTTCTCGCGCCGCGTCGGCGGCGAGGCAAGGCTCACCTGGCTGGCAATGGCTGCGGGAATGGCGTGGACGACCAGTTGCAGCTGCGGCGACGCCATCACCGTCAGATGCTCGTCGCGGTGCAGCTGCTGCATGCCTAGCACGCTGCCGTAGAAATTCGCGAGCGCATCGCGGTGTTTGGCGTAGATCAGCACGCCTGCTGCAGCGGGTCCGGACATGGCAAGTACTCCATTACACAAGCCTGCCACTGTACCCCGCCGCCCGCCTTCGGCTCATTTGATGCCGGCGCGCATGAAGCTTTGCACGAACTGGCGCTGGAACAGCAGAAAAGCCAGCAGCAGCGGGCCCGAACTCATCAGCGTGGCCGCGCAGATGGTGGACCATTCCACGCCCGACTCCACGCTGGAGAACACCTGCAGGCCCACGGTGAGCGGGCGAGCCTCCACGCTGTTGGTGATGATCAGCGGCCACAGGAAGTTGTTCCAGTGAAAGCTCACCGACACCAGCGCAAACGCCGTGTACACGGGCTTGGCCAGCGGCACGTAGACGCGCCAGAGTATCTGCAGCGTGCCGGCGCCTTCCACGCGCGCGGCCTCGTCGAGTTCCCTGGGTATGCCCATAAAGGTCTGGCGCAGCAGAAAGATCGCGAAGGCCGAGGCGAAATACGGCAGGCCTATGCCCAGCAGCGTATCGACGGTGCCCAGCTGGGACATGGTCTGGTAGTTGGCCACCAAGAGGATGTCCGGCATGATCATCAGCTGCACCAGCACCAGCGCGAAAGCCAGATTGCTGCCGCGAAAGCGGTAGCGCGCGAAGGCAAAGGCCGCCAGCGTGCTCAGCACCAGCTGAGCCGACAGGATCAGCGCCACCAGGATCGCCGTGTTGAGCAAGTAGCGCGCAAACGGCGCGGCCTCCCAGGCGTTGCGGAAGTTCTGCAGCGTCCAGGGTGCGGACCAGTCCAGCCGCGCCGAGACGTCTGCGGGATGGAATGCGGTCCAGAACGCATAGGCCAGCGGCAGTATCCACAGCAGGGCCAGCAGCCAGGCGGCCACTGTATCCAGCCACGACGCCGCGTAGAAATCCGCCCCCGGGCGCTGGCGCGGCGAGGAAAAGCTGGCGGCACTCATTGGTAATGCACCTTTTTGTCGAGCACGAAGAACTGCTGCAGCGCCACGCCGGCCAGTACCGCCACCAGCACCACGGTGATGGCCGCGGCATAGCCGGTGTCCCAGAACTTGAAGCCCACTTCGTACAGGTGGTACAGCAGCAGCGTGGAAGCATTGTCGGGCCCGCCGCGCGTGAGGATGAAGATATGGTCCACCAGGCGGAAGGCATTGATCACCGCATTGACCAGCACGAACAGCGTGGTGGGCATGAGCAGCGGCCACTGCACGCGGCTAAAGAAATACCAGCGCGATGCGCCCTCAATGGCCGCGGCCTCCTTGAGGCTGGGGTTCAGCGTCTGCAACGCGGCCAGGTAGAAGATCATGAAGAAACCTGCCTCCTTCCACACGGCCACCAGGGTCACGCAGGCCAGGGCCGTGGACGGATCGCCGAGCCAGTTGTGCGCGTCCAGGCCGAAAGCGCCGCGGACCTGCTCGAGCAGGCCGTATTGCGGCGTGTAGAAGAACAGCCAGATATTGGCCACGGCAATCATGGGCAGCACCGTGGGCGTGAAATACGCGAGGCGCAGAAAAGCGCGCCCGGCGAGTTTCTCGTTGACCCACAGCGCCATCAGCAGCGCCAGCCCCATGGACAGCGGAATCGTCGCCGCGGCGAACCACAGATTGTTGCGCACGGCCTGCCAGAACACGGGGTCGTCGACCATGAGCGCATAGTTCTCCAGGCCTGCCCACTCGCCGCTCTGCCCGCCGCGCCCGGTGGCGTGCAGGCTGTCCCAGAACGTGGCCAGCGTGGGCCAGTGCGTGAAGCTCAGCAGCAGCAGCAGGGCGGGCAACAGCAGCAGCCAGGCATGGACGGCCTCCCGGCGGGCCGCAGCGGCGGCCAGGGCCCCTGCCGCGGGCCGCAGGCCGCCCTGCCCGCTATCGGTCGCTGTGGCGCTCATTACTTGTAGCGGCGCAGGATGCGGTCGGATTCCTTCTGCGCCTCTTCCATGGCCTGCGCCGGGGTCTTGCTGCCGTTGAGGGCCGCCTGGATCGCGTCGTTGAGCACCTTGGTCACGCGCTGGTTCTCATGCGTGGAGTACTCGGCCACCGACACGGGCAGCTGGTCGCGCGCCACCAGGGCCTGGGGGAATTCCTGGCCGTACTTCTTGAGCACGGGCGTCTCGTAGGCTGCGGGCGAGACGGCCACATAGCCGCTGTCCATGCTCCACTGCGCGGCATGCTCGGGCTGGGTGATCCATTTGGCGA
>JAFAIY010000511.1 GCA_019236485.1 Comamonas sp.
CACCGCGTCTACAAGAACTACGACCCCCGCGCCAAGCTGATGCAGGAAACCTGCAACGAGATCCTGGCCGAGCTGGGCCTGGAAAACGACCCCCTGTTCGCCCTGGCCAAGAAGCTGGAAAAGATTGCCCTGGAAGACGACTACTTCGTGCAGCGCAAGCTCTACCCGAACGTGGACTTCTACTCCGGCATCGTGCAGCGCGCCATCGGCATCCCCGTGAACCTGTTCACCGGCATCTTCGCCCTGGCCCGCACCGTGGGCTGGATCGCCCAGCTCAACGAGCAGATGGCCGACCCCGAGTACAAGATCGGCCGTCCCCGCCAGCTGTTCACGGGTTCCGTGTCCCGCGACGTCAAGCCCATCGCCCAGCGTTGATCCCTGGCCCGGGTCTGCGGACCCGGCCCTGGCTTCCACCAAAAAGCCCGCAAGCCTCGCGCCTGCGGGCTTTTTGCATCTGGCAGGGCTAAGCCACAGCCGCTCCTGCGGTGCAATCCTCCGGGGTCGAACGCCAAAAAATGGCCTTGACCTACAAAAATGCGGCGGCAGCTGCGCTTTTATGCTGGGGTAAGGCTTTGCGCGAGGCTCTATGCAAGACACCCTGCCCCCCGGGGATCATCCGGAGAAGCGCCGTTCCCGGCGCTGGATCATCCTGTTGATCGTCCTGATCGCCATCGGCATCGCGGTCTGGATGCACTTGCGGCACGCGCAGCCCCCCAGCCATGGCGCAGCGCCGCAGGTCGTCGGAGTGGCCACGGCGGCGCGCGGCGACATGCCCGAGATCCTGAACGCACTGGGCACCGTGACGCCCGAAGCCACGGTCACGGTGCTGCCCCAGCTCAGCGGCTACCTCACCGAAGTCGGCTACCGCGAGGGCGAGATGGTCAAGAAAGGCCAGTTTCTCGCGCAGATCGATGCCCGCCAGTATGAGATCACGCGCCAGCAGGCCGAGGCCCAGCTGGCCAAGGACCAGGCCGCGCTGGCCCAGGCCCAGGCCGATCTGCAGCGCTATGCGCAGCTCAACGAGCGCAAGTCCATCGCCCCCCAGACCTATGCCGACCAGCAATTCCTCGTGAAACAACAGCAGGCCGCCATCAAGGCCGACCAGGCCGCGATCGCCCAGGCTCAGCTCAACATCAGCCTGTGCCACATCACGGCGCCCGTGGCCGGGCGCGTGGGCCTGCGGCTCGTAGACCCGGGCAACTATGTGACGGCCTCCAGCCAGCCCGGCATCGTGGTGATCACCAGCGTCAAGCCCACGACGGTGGAGTTCAACGTGCCGCAGGCCGCGCTGGCGCGCGTGCTGCAGCGCTTCCACTCGGGCGAGCCGCTGGCCGTGGCGGCCTTCAGCAGCGACAACGGCAAGCAGGTGGCCAGCGGCACGCTGTATGCGATAGGCAACCAGATGGCGACCAGCACCGGCACGGTGACGCTGCGGGCCCGCTTCGCCAACGACGATGAGGCGCTGTTCCCCAACGACTTCGTGAACGTGCAGCTGCATGTGGACACGCTCAGGGATACAGTACTCGTGCCCACGGCCGCGATCCAGAGCGGGGCACCGGGCAACTTCGTGTTTCTGGTGAATGCCGACAAAAGCGCGGTCTCGGTGCGCAAGGTCGCCATAGGGCCAGCCGACGGCAAGAACACCGTGATCAGCCAGGGCCTGGCCGTCGGCGACACCGTGGTGGTCGACGGCGTGGACCGATTGAGCGAGGGCGCGCGCGTCAAGCTCCAAGGCGCAGACCGCCCTGCTGGCAATGCGGCAGCGGCGACTCCGGGCATGGCTGCGGGCGCGGCCCGCTGAAGCGCAGCACCCGAGCAGCACGGCATCGAGCCCTTCATGCTGAACATCTCCCGCCCCTTCATACTGCGTCCGGTCGCGACCACGCTGCTGATGCTGGCGCTGGTGATCGTGGGCCTGGTCGCCGTGCGCTTTCTGCCGGTCTCCTCGCTGCCCAGCGTGGACTATCCGACCATACAGGTACAGACCTTCTATCCCGGCGCCAGCCCGGACGTCATGTCCACCACCGTGACCGCGCCGCTGGAGGTGCAGCTCGGCCAGATCCCGGGCCTGCAGCAGATGACCTCGTACAGCTCGGCCGGCGCTTCGGTGATCACGCTGCAGTTCGATCTGGCGCAAAGCCTGGACGTGGCGCAGCAGAACGTGCAGCAGGCCATCAACGCCGCCAACAGCTTTCTGCCCGCGGGCCTGCCCGCGCCGCCGACCTATGCCAAGGTCAACCCCGCGGACCAGCCCATACTCACGCTGGCGGTGACCTCCAAATCCATGTCGCTGACCCAGCTGCAGGATGTGGCCAACAACCGGCTGGCCGCGAAGATTTCCGAAGTCGCGGGCGTGGGCCTGGTCGTCACCGCGGGCGGCAACGTGCCCGCGATCCGCGTCGAGGCCGATCCGCAGAAGCTTGCGGCCCATGGCCTGAACCTCGACGATCTGCGCACGCTGCTGGCCAATGTGAACGTGAGCCAGCCCAAGGGCAACTTCGATGGCGAGGCGCTGGACTACACCATCAACTCCAACGACCAGATCAACGACCCGCAGCAGTATCTGGACACCGTAGTGGCCTACCAGAACGGAGCGCCCGTGCATCTGCGCGACGTGGCGCGCGTGAGCCAGGCCGCGCAGGACGTGGAGCGCGGCGCCTGGTACAACGGCACGCCGGCCATCGTGCTCAACGTGCAGCGCCAGCCCGGCGCCAATGTGATCAAGACGGTGGACCAGATCACGCGCCTGCTGCCCAGCCTGCGCACCACGCTGCCCGCGGGCATGGAGATGACGGTGGTGCAGGACTCCACGGGCATGATCCGCGCCTCCGTCAACGATGCGGCTTTCGAGCTGGTGCTGGCCGTGGCGCTGGTCGTGGCGGTGATCTTCGTGTTCCTGCGCAATCTGCCCGCGACCGTCATCCCCAGCATCTCGGTGCCGGTCTCGCTGGTAGGCACCATGGCGCTGATGTATGAGTTCGGCTACTCCATAGACAATCTCTCGCTGATGGCCTTGATCATCGCCACGGGCTTTGTGGTCGACGACTCCATCGTGATGATAGAGAACGTGGTGCGCTATCTCGAGGACGGTCTGGCGCCGCTGGATGCCGCTCTCAAGGGCGCGGGCCAGATCGGCTTCACCATCCTCTCGCTCACCATCTCGCTGATCGCGGTGCTGATCCCGCTGCTGTTCATGGGCGGGGTCATAGGTCGGCTGTTCAGCGAGTTCGCGGTGACCCTGGCCGTGACCATCGTGCTTTCGGCCGTGGTGTCGCTCACCGTGGTGCCCATGCTCTGCGCGCGCGTGCTGCGGGCCAGGCGCCAGCGCAAGGCCAGCCGCTTCGAGAAGGCCAGCGAAAACCTCTTCAACCGCACGCTGGCGGCCTACGAGCGCGGCCTGGCCTGGGTGCTGAACCACCAGACGCTGACCCTGATCGTGGCGGCCGTCACCGTGGTCACCACGGTCATGCTCTACATCGTCATTCCCAAAGGCCTGTTCCCGGTGCAGGACGTGGGCGTGATCCAGGGCATCAGCGTGGCGGACAGCTCGGTCTCCTACCTGACCATGGAGCAGCGCCAGGCCGCGCTGGCCGAGCTCATACTCAAGGATCCGGAAGTCCGCGACCTCACCTCCTATGTGGGCGTGGACGGCACCAACACCACGCTGAGCAACGGGCGCTTTCTGATCTATCTGAGCGACCGCGACCAGCGCAGCAGCAGCGCCGCCGAAGTGGCGCGCCGGCTCCAGCAATCGGTGGCCGGCGTGGCCGGCATCCAGCTGTATCTGCAGCCCGAGCAGGATCTGACGCTGGACACCACGGTATCGCCCAACCAGTACAGCTTCGTGCTGCGCGGGCCGAACCGGCAGCTGCTGCAGCAGTACGCACCGCAGCTGGTGCAGCGGCTCAAGCAGCTGGCATCGGTCAGCGATGTGAGCAGCGATCTCGACAACCAGGGCCTGGCCGTGAACGTGGAGGTCGACCGCGAACTCGCGGCGCGCTACGGCATCACGGCCGCGACCATAGACAATGCGCTGTATGACGCGCTGGGCCAGCGCATCGTCTCCACCATCTTCCAGCAGGCGGGCCAGTACCGCGTGATCCTCGTGGCCAAGCCCGAGACCCTGCCCACGGTGCAGTCGCTGGGCAACCTCTACCTGCCCAGCCAGACCGGCAGCAGCGGCCAGGTGCCGCTCAGCGCCATCGCCAAGCTGCAGATCACGCGCGTGCCGCTGGCCATCTCGCATCTGGCGCAGTTCCCGGCGGCCACGATCTCGTTCAACCTCAAGCCCGAGGCCTCGCTGAGCACGGCGGTGCGCGAGGTGCGCGCGACCATCGCGGCCGCGCAGCTGCCGGGCTCCATCACCACCTCCTTCCAG
>JAFAIY010000611.1 GCA_019236485.1 Comamonas sp.
GCGGCGTATAGCGATACTGCAGCTGCGGCACGATGCTGTAGGGCGGCGCGATCGGCGATGCCGGATCCTGCAAGGTCTGGTAGCGCAGCATATTCAGGCTAAGCACCCCGTCGCCCTTGGCCCAGCTCAGATTCACCGTGCTGGGCAGCAGGCGCTGACGCAGCGCCACGGGCGCCAGACGAAAATCACGCCAGTAGTCATCGTCGCTCACGCGATTCAGATTCATGTTCAGGCCCAGCCCACCAATAGGCGAGTCGATGACGCTTCGATGCTGCCAGGAGTAGCCCCAGCGTTCGCGATCCCGCAACTTATCGCTGGGCATATAGCTGGCATAGGCCTCGCCCGAATAACGGGGTTCCAGATAACGGAACTGCGTCCCCAGATTGACTCCACGCCTGGTCATGACGGTCGGCCACAAGGTCATGTCACGGTTGGGCGCGATATTCCAGTAATACGGCTGCGTGTATTCAAAACCACCCAGATTGTCCATGCCGAACATCGGCGGCAGCAAACCCGACTTGCGCTTGTCCGACAGCGGAAAACTCATGCGGGGCACGGGCAGCACGGTCACGCCCTTGAACTGCAGCTTGGCGTTCTCGGCCACGCCCACCTCTTCGGCCGTGTCCAGATGGATGGTCTCGGCCTTGAGTACCCAGCTCGGCTCCCAGCTGGCTTCGTCATCGCGCTGGCAGGTGGTGTAAGTGGCGTCGTGAACCACGGCATGGTTCTTGTCGATGAAATCGACGCGCGACGAATCTCCATAGGCGCCATTGGCCAGGAAGCGATAGTTGGCGTTGTCAAACTGGCCCTTGAAGGCGTCAAGCTGCAGATCCAGCGTCGTGCCCTTGTACACATTGCCGGCCTGGTTGATATAGACCGAGCCCACGGCATGGACCTTGTCATCGGGCACGGCGTAATCCAGCTTGTCGGCCCGTATCATGGTGTCGCCACGGCGCAGTTCGGCCTCGCCATGGACCGAGGCCTTGATATCCGGCTGGCCGGACAGGTTGTCGCCCTTGATATAGATGGGCTGCTGGTCGCGCACTTCCTGCGGGTAGGTCTCCTGCAACAGGGTGCTGGACTTGAGCCGCAGTGGCGGCAAGCTTTCATCCGCGGTCTTGGCCGCCTGCTCGGCCGCGGCCCGAGGCTCTGCCTCCTGCGCCTGGGCATGCATGCCGACACCGGCCCAGGCCAGAGCCACGGCCCATGCCAGAGGACGAATCGCCGGCCGGCCACCTGCCTCCCGCGCCGGACGGGAAGAGCTGACAGGATGAGGTTCTCGCAGATGGGATGGGGATAGCACGGTGTTCAGAAAGCGCGCGTGCGCAGGCATACGTCAACAAGGAAAACCAAGAGCCTAGCACCACTGTCCACGGATGCAGCGGCTTCGGTTTGTAAAATCCGATTATCCATGACCGCTTCTATCCCCCCCACAGTCGGCGTTGCCTGGGCAGATCCTGCCCGCCATGCCGCTTTTGACGCCTGGCTGGCTACGCTGGCCGACAAGCACCAGCTGCTTCCCCAAACCCTGCGCCCGGCCTCGGCCGATGCCAGTTTCCGCCGCTATCTGCGTCTGGACTGCAGCGACGGCTCCAGCCTCATCGTCATGGATGCGCCGCCGGACAAGGAAGACTGCGCGCCCTTCGCCAAGATACAGGGCCTGATGGCGCAAGCCGGCCTGTGCGTGCCGCAAATCCTGGCCTGGGACAGCGCCAACGGCTTCATGCTGCTCAGCGACCTGGGCAGCCAGACCGTGATCGAAGCGCTGAGCCCCGAAAAGCCCCGGGATGCCGAGGCCTGGTACCGCTCGGCGGTAGAGGTGCTGCTGGACTGGCAGCTGGCCTCCAGGGCCGGCAACGCAGGCGAACTTCCGGCATACGACGAGGCCCTGCTGCGCCGCGAGCTGCAGCTGTTCCCCGACTGGTATATCGCCAAGCACCGCCAGCTGGTGCTGGACTACAAGCAGCAGGCCGTGCTGACCAAGACCTTCGACCTGATCGTGGCTCACAACCTGCAGGCACCCAGCGTCTATGTGCACCGCGACTTCATGATGCGCAACCTCATGCAGCCGGTCACGCCCGAGGCGCCGCTGGGCGTGCTGGACTTTCAGGACGCGGTCTATGGCCCGGTGACCTACGACATCGCCAGCCTGCTGCGCGATGCCTTCATCAGCTGGGAGGAAGACTTTGTCATCGACATCACCGTGCGCTACTGGGAGAAAGCCCGCAAGGCCGGCCTGGTGGGTGCCAACAGCGCCAGCGGCTGGGGCGACGATTTCGGCGAGTTCTACCGCGGCGTGGAATGGATGGGCCTGCAGCGCCACCTCAAGGTGGCCGGCATCTTCGCACGCCTGACGCTGCGCGACGGCAAGCCCAAATATCTGGCCGATACGCCGCGCTTCATCCACTACATACGCTCCACCTGCAGCCGCTACCGCGAGCTGGCGCCCATGCTGCGCCTCGTCGACCAGATCGAAGGCATTCAGGCCCAGGTTGGTTACGCCTACGGAAGAATGTGAGAAACACCCCCTGAGCCGCTTCGCGGCTTCCCCCTCTCTCGCTTCGCGGGAGGGGGACGACGCCCTCGCTGCGGGGCGGCCCTTGCTTGGCGTCTTGGCTTGGGCCTGTACAGCTTTCAACTATTGCTATCAAAATAAATGCCGCGCTACCACTGCCCCATTCCACTGCATATCGGCGCCGAGCTGGACCTGCCCGCGGGCGCCGCACGCCATGTGCAGGTGCTGCGCCACCAGCCCGGCGACACCATCACCCTGTTCGAAGGCCGGACCGGCAACGGCTTTGCCGGCGGCGAGTTCCAGGCCACCATCACCCGCATGGGCCGCAGCGATGTGGGCGTGCGCATAGACAGCCATAGCGCCATGGAGCGCGAAGCGGCGCGTGCCGTGCATCTGGTGGTCGGAATGCCCGCCAACGAGCGCATGGACTGGCTGGTGGAAAAAGCCACCGAGCTGGGCGTGGCCAGCATCCAGCCCGTGATGGCCGCGCGCAGCGTGCTCAAGCTCAAGGGCGAGCGCGCCGACAAGAAGATCGAGCGCTGGCAGTCGATTGCCGTCTCCGCCTGCGAGCAATGCGG
>JAFAIY010000666.1 GCA_019236485.1 Comamonas sp.
GAGGCCTACCTGGGCTCGCACGGCATCAAGTTCCACCAGCATCCTGGCGCTCACCTGTCCAAGAAACCGGGCCGCTGGATAGTCGCGGCCGAGCAGGTCGAGACCTCGCGCCTGTACGGCCGCGGCATTGCAGCCATCGAGCCGCAATGGCTGGAGGAGGTGGGCGGCCATCTGCTCAAGAAGCAGCTGCTGGACCCGCACTGGAGCAAGAAACAGGCCGACGTGATTGCGCTGGAGCGTGCCACGCTCTACGGCCTGGTGGTCTACAACGGCCGCCGCGTGAGCTACGGCCGCGTGGACCCGCACGAGGCACGCAACCTCTTCATCCGCCAGGCGCTGGTGGAAGGCGAATGGGAGACCAAGTGGCATTTCCTGCCCGCCAACCTCAAGATGGTGCGCAAGGTGGAGGAGCTGGAGCACAAGAGCCGCCGCCAGGACGTGCTGGTGGACGACGAGCTGATCTTCGCCTTCTACGACCAGCAACTGCCGCGCGACGTGTTCAGCGGTGCGACCTTCGACCAATGGTTCCGCGCCGAGAGCAAAGGCAATCCGGACCTGCTGCGCCTGTCGCGCGACGAGCTGATGCGCCACGAGGCCGCGGGCATCACCACCGACAACTTCCCCAAGACCGTGAGGCTGGGCGGCGTGGACTGCTCGGCCGCCTATCTGCACAGCCCCGGCGATGCGCGCGACGGCATCACCGTGACGGTGCCGCTGTTCGTGCTCAACCAGGTGTCGGAGGAGCGCGCCGAATGGCTGGTGCCCGGCATGCTCAAGGACAAGATCCAGGCCCTGCTCAAGAGCCTGCCCCAGCGCCCGCGCAGCCGCTTCGTGCCGCTGCCCGAGAGCGCCGCGCGGCTCGCCGAGCTGTTCACCCAGGCCGAGCGCTGGGGGCAAGGCGGGCTGATCGACGTACTGCTCAAGCAGGTGCGCGACGAGACCTCGCTCGATGTGAAGCGCGCGGACTTCAAGCTGGACATGCTCAGCCCCCATCTGTTCATGAACTTCCGCATCACGGACGAGCACGGCCGCCAACTGGGCCAGGGCCGCAATCTGGGCGCGCTCAAGGCCGAACTGGGCGCCAAGGCGCGTGGCGCCTTCCAGGCACTGGCCTCATTAAAGATAGCTGGTAGCGCAGAACCGGAGAAGGATGAGCCGCAACACAGCGGCAAGCAGCAGCAGGGGCAGGCGCCGGCAGCTCCCAAAACTGCAGCGGACTCCGCCGCGTCCCAGAAGAGCTCCGGGGCTGCCGCGGCCGATGCGCGCTACAAGGAATGGAGCTTTGGCGAGCTGCCCGAGCTCATGGAGATCAAGAAGGGCGGCCAGACGCTGATCGGCTTTCCGGCGCTGATCGACCATGGCGAATCTGTCGGTATCGAGGTCTTCGACGAACCCGAGGTGGCTGCCGCCAAGCACCGCCTGGGCTTGCGCTGTTTGTTCGCGCTGCAGATCCGCGACGCGCTCAAATACCTGGAAAAAAACATTCCCGACCTGCAGAAAATGGCTGTGGCCTATATGCCTCTGGGCACGCAGGAGGAGCTGCGCGCTCAGATCATAGATGTGGCCATAGACCGTGCCTTCCTGCAGGAGCCGCTGCCCGCCAACGAGGCCGACTTCAAGCAGCGCGTGCAGGACGGCCGCGGACGCCTGACCCTGATCGCCAACGAGGTGGCACGCATGTCGGCGCTCATCCTCACCGAGTACGCGGCCGCCGCGCGCAAGATCAAGGACACGAAGAACGCGCCTGAAGCGACCAGGGATGCAGGCGAGCAACTGCAAAAGCTCGTGCCCAAGAACTTCATTGCCGTGGCGCCCTGGGCGCAGCTGGGCCATTACGCTCGCTACCTCAAGGCCATCACCACGCGCCTGGACAAATACCGCGCCGACCCCGCGCGCGACGCCGCCAAGTTCAAGGAACTGCAGCCGCTGGAGCAGCGCTACTGGCGCCTGGTGGCCGAGCGCAAGGGGCAGGTCGATGCGCGCATGCAGGAATACCGCTGGATGCTGGAAGAGCTGCGCGTGAGCTTCTTCGCGCAGGAGCTGCGCACGCCCTATCCGGTGAGCGCCAAGCGTCTCGACAAGGTGTGGTCGCAGCTGCAGCAGTGATGCCTGGGGCGGCGGGCGGGGCCTAGGGGCGTTGCGGGCTGCTCTGCTGGCTCTGGCCCTGCAGCAGCGGATTTCTCGAGAACAGCTCCACCACCCAGTCCACGAAGGCTCTGACCTTGGCGCTCAGGTGGGAGTTGGGCGGGTAGACTACATAGATCGGCAGCAGAGGGTGGTTCCAGTCCTCGAGAA
>JAFAIY010000348.1 GCA_019236485.1 Comamonas sp.
GGGCCAGGGCGGGGTCGATTTCGGTGGAGGCGGGGGAAGTCATGGCCGCAATCATAAATTTGATAGCTGCCGGCGCAGGTGCAAGCTGCGTCGGATCGGGTTCTGAGGCCTGGTCAGACGGGCCTGGGAAACTGCAGGCTCACGCACAGCCCGGGCCGCTCCGACGTACCGGGCATATGCCGCGCCGGGCCCAGCTCTATGGTGGCGCCGCAGGCCCGGGCCACCTCCTGCACGATGGCCAGGCCCAGGCCCGTGCCCTGGGTGTCGGTGGCGAGGCGGTAGAAGCGCGCGAACACCCTGGTCCGGCTCTGGGCCGGAATGCCGGGGCCGTTGTCCTCCACCCAGAGCGTGAGTGTGGCGGCCGCGGCCTCCAGCCCCAGCGTGACCCGGCCCTGCGGCGGCGTATAGCGTATGGCGTTGTCCAGCAGATTGGCCAGCAGCTCGGGCAGCAAAGGCGTGGCCACCTGCAGCATGCAGTTTCCGGCTTCGGCGGCGGGCCCCTGCCAGCCCAGGTCTATGGACTTGCGCTCGGCGGCCGGCGCAAGGTCTTCCAGTGCTTGCAGGCATAGCGCCTGCAGGTCGGCACTGACCGTGGCCTGGGCCGCGGGCTGCTCGGCCTGGGCCAGCACCAGCAACTGGTGGGTGAGGTTGATCAGTTGCTGGTTGCTGCGCTGCAGGCGCAGCAGCGCGGCGCGGCGCTGCTCCGCGTCGAGCCGGGCCAGTTCGGCAGGCGTCTGGCTCAGGGCCTGTTCCAGGGTATGGGCTTGGATGGCCAGCGGCGTGCGCAGCTGGTGGGCCGCGTCGGAGACGAACTGCCGCTGGCGTGCGACCTGGGTGCGTATGGTGCGTGCGAACTGGTTGACGGTCTCGGTCAGCGGCCGCAGTTCCTGGTGCAGCTGGCGCGAATCCAGGTGGAAGTCCAGATCCTGGGCCGGCCGCTGGGCCAGCTGGCGCGCCATGGATAGCAGCGGGCGCAGCTCCAGCGTCAGCGCCGTGGCGCTGACCAGCACGGCCACGGCCAGGGCCCACAGCAGGTATTCCATGGTCGGCCGCCACAGCGTCTGCACCATGGCGTCGCGGCTGTGCGTGGTCTTGCCCACCATGATGGTGATCTCGCGCGCGCCGGCCACGTCATACATGGCGCGGCGGGTGGCGACCGCGCGTATGGGCTGGCCCTGCCAGACCGCGTCATACCACTGGGCATGGTCGCCGCCAGTCAGCCGCAGCGGCTGAGGGACGGGAAAGCCGGGCTGGCCCGCAAGCAGCTGGCCCTCGCCATCGGTCACGCTCAGATAGACATGGTCATGGGCGGCCGACATGAACAGGCTCAGGGCCGAGGGCGGCACGCTGGCCTGCACGTCGCCGTCTTCCCAGATCAGGCGGTCGGCCAGGATCTTGGCCGAGGACAGCAGATCGTGGTCCTGCACATAGTCGGCGGCCTCTTCGGCATGCTCGTATGCAAACCAGCCGCACAGCGCCACCAGCACGGCCAGCGGCAGCAGCAGCCACAGGGCAAGGCGGGCGCGCAGGCTGTGGAGCATGGCTTACTCCCCATCGGGCAGCCGGGGCTTGAGCAGATAGCCCACGCCGCGCAGCGTCATGATGGCGGCGTCGCTGGCCTCGAGCTTTTTGCGCAGGCGGTGCACATACAGCTCCAGCGCGTCTTCGCTGGCCTCCTCGTCCATGCCGTAGACGGCGTCGAGCAGCCTGGCCTTGGAGACAGCGCTGCCATGGGCCAGCATCAGGGCTTCGAGCACGCCGCGCTCGCGCGGGGGCAGGGGCAGCTCCTCGCCATCGATGGCAAACAGCCGGGTGCGCAGGTCCAGCTGCAGCGTGCCGCAGCGCACGACATTCTCGCGCCCCGGCATCTGGCGCCTTGCTATGGCCTGCATGCGCGCCAGCAGCTCGCGCAGGTCCACGGGCTTGACCAGATAGTCGTCGGCGCCTATCTCCAGGCACAGCACTCTCTGGTCCATGGAGTCGGATGCGGTCAGCACGATCACCGGCAGCGTGTCGCCGCGCTCGCGCAGGCGGCGCAGCAAGGCCTTGCCGCTGAGCTGGGGCAGGTTCAGGTCCAGCAGCAGCAGGTCGTAGTGGGCCTGGGTCAGCAGCTGGTCGGCGCTGTCGCCGCGCTCCACCAGGTCCACCACAAAGCCCTGCTGGCGCAGCAGCTCGGCCAGGGACTGGCCCAGCTCGGGGTTGTCTTCCACCACAAGAAGCTTCATGTCGCCCAGCGTACGCCCAGTCCTTGGCGGCGGGCCTACGTGGAATAACGACCCGGGATAACCCCTAAACATATTGCAGTGCAGCGAAAGCGGGACGAAAGCGCGCGATTTCTAGACTGGCTTCACCAATGACCGGAAGGCGAAGCCGGCCCTGCAGCGGCCGGCCTGCCATGACAACCATTTGAAGGAGATACCGCCATGTCCTTGAACGCTCGCTCCCGCCGCGGCCTGCTGACTTCCGCGCTTGCCGGCGCCGTGCTGGCCCTGTGCGGCGTGGCTCCGGCCGCCCATGCGGCCGACGGCGACACCGTGACCATCATGGTGGGAGGCATCAACAAAATCATCTATCTGCCCGCCAAGCTGACCGAGGTCCTGGGCTATTTCAAGGCCGAAGGCCTGAAGGTGGAGCTGCAGTCCCAGCCCGCGGGCGTGGATGCCGAAAACCAGCTGATCGCCGGCGCCGTGCAGGGGGTGGTGGGTTTCTATGACCACACCATCGATCTGCAGGCCAAGGGCAAGGAGATCCAGGCCATCGCCGTGTTCTGCAAGGTGCCGGGCGAGGTGGAGTTGGTCTCCAGCAAGGCCGCAGCCGCGGGCTTCAAGACCATGGCCGATGCCAAGGGCAAGACGCTGGGCGTGACGGGCCTGGGCTCGTCGACCGAATTCCTGACCCGCTATCTGGTGGACAAGCAGGGCGTGGCCAGCAAGGACTATTCGCTGCTGCCCGTGGGCGCGGGCAGCTCCTTCATCGCCGGCATGAAGCAGGACCGCATACAGGCCGGCATGACCACCGAGCCCACGGTGTCGCAGATGCTCAAGTCCGGCGAGGCCAAGGTGCTGGTGGACCTGCGCACCGAGGCCGGCACCCAGGCCGCGCTGGGCGGGCTGTATCCGGCCGCGAGCTTTTATGTGCGCAACGACTGGGCCGCGGCCCACAAGGATCAGGCCGCCAAGCTGGCCCGCGCCTTTGCCAAGACCATGGCCTATATCGGCAGCCACAGCGCCGAGCAGATCGCCGAGCTGATGCCCAAGGACTATTACGGCAGCGACAAGGCCCTGTATGTGGAGGCGCTCAAAGCCTCCCTGCCCATGTTCACCAAGGACGGCGCCATGCCCGCGGGCGGGCCGGAGACCGTGCTCAAGGTGCTGTCGGCCTACAAGCCCCAGGTCAAGAGCGCGCATATAGACCTGAGCAAGACCTATACCAACGCCTTTCTCGGCGCCAAGTAAGGCCTGAACTGTTAACGGGAGCTTTCCATGTCCTCTGTCACCCCGCCGCTTGCCGCTTCGCAGCCGTCCGGATTCATCGCACCTAAAAGCGCTGTAGCGAGCGCCGGCAGTGCGGATGCAGCTATCGAATTCGATGATGTCTCGCTGCGCTTCATCTCGGCCGACGGCAATGCCACGATCGCACTGCGCAATTTTTCCATGACCGTGGCCAGGGGCGAGTTCGTGGCCATCGTGGGCCCCACGGGCTGCGGCAAGTCTACGACCCTGAACATGATCACCGGCCTGCTCAAGCCCACGGTGGGCAGCGTGCAGGTCATGGGCAAGCCCGTCACGGGCATCGATCCGCGCATAGGCTTTGTGTTCCAGGCCGATGCGGTGTTTCCCTGGAAATCCGTGCGCGAGAACGTGGCCGCCGGGCCCATCTTCCGCGGCACGCCCAAGGCCCAGGCATTGGCGCTGGCCGATGAGTGGATACAGCGCGTGGGCCTGGACAAGTTCGGCAACCACTATCCGCACCAGCTCTCGGGCGGCATGCGCAAGCGCGTGGCCCTGGCCCAGACCTTCATCAACCAGCCCGAGATCCTGCTGATGGACGAGCCTTTCTCGGCGCTGGACATGCAGACGCGCACGCTGATGCAGGACGAGCTGCTGCGCCTGTGGTCGGGCAGCGG
>JAFAIY010000399.1 GCA_019236485.1 Comamonas sp.
CGGCGGGCAGGGCCTCGGCCGGCTCGGGCAGCCAGACGGTGATGCCCATGGCTTCCAGCATGGCCCGCTGGCGGGCGTCCAGGTTCAGGCTCATAGTTTCCGACTCATGAGCACGGCGTTCTCGCGCGGGCCCTCGGGGTTGGGGTAGTAATTCTTGCGCAGGCCGACCTCGGCAAAGCCGTGTCTGGCATAGACCTCGCGCGCGCGGCTGTTGCTCTGGCGCACTTCAAGCCAGATCCACTGCGCATTCTTTTGCCTGGCCCACAGGGCCAGCGCATCGAGCATCACGCGCGCCCAACCCTGGCGCTGGTGCGCGGGATTGACGGTGATATTGAGCAGATGCACCTCGTCCAGCACGGACATGGCCACAAAGTAGCCCAGCAGCTGGTGCTTGGCATCGACCAGCAGCTGCATCTCATAGCCGGCCACCATGGCATCCTGAAAATTGCCGCGCGTCCAGGGGTGGGTATAGGCCTGCTCCTCGATCGGGAGCAGGGTATCCAGCCATAGCGCCGACAGCGGCTCGAAATGGACTAGGCTTTCTGCGTCGTCGCTGGCGGGCTGGGGACTGCTGTGGGTGGAGCTCATGGTGCGGCGTTGGCGGCTTGTGCGGCGGCCTTGGCGGCCTCGCGCTCCGCGGTGGTTTGCGCCACTTTATCGCGGATATAGCGCGGCAGGGCCTGCTCGGCCGGCACGGCGCAGCCTTTTGCCAACAGCACCGGGGCCAGGCGCAGCATGGCCGTGGCCGTGGGCATGGCCGGCACATGGCGGGCGCCGGGCGCCAGCAGTTCGGGATACATGCCCTGGGCGTTACCGGCCACGCTCAGGCCGGCGGGCACCGACAAGGCATCGGGCGCGCACAGGCCGAAGTCCTCGGGCGCTATCCACTCGCCATGCTCGAAGCGGAACTGCGCGTGGTAGACCTCGTGCATGCGCGCGTCCAGCACGGCCACCAGCTCGGTACAACCGTGCAGTTCGCGGGCCTCCTCGGCCACGGCCAGCAGCGTGTCCACGGGCAGCACCGGCACCTTGGCCGCGAAGGCCAGGCCCTGGGTAATGGCGCAGGCCGTGCGCAGGCCCGTGAAGGAGCCGGGGCCGCGGCCGAAGACGATGGCGTCCAGCTGCTTGAAGTCCAGCCCCGCATCCCGCATGAGCTGGCGTATGGCCGGCAACAGCTGGGCCGACGACTGCTGCGCGCCCGGTCCGCTGTGCTGCCAGACGGCGGCGCCATGCTGGACGGCAACAAACAGGGTATCGGTACTGGTGTCGATGGCGAGAAGATTCATGGTCGGCGGTGCGTCGGCCGCTGCGGGCCGGAGCGCTATCTGGGCTGCCTGGGCTGCAAAAGGCAGCCGGTGCAACCCCGCATTATCGGATGGCGGCCGCCACCTTGCCTCGGGCGCCGGCAATGTCCGGCGTAGCGACGCCCAGCGTGTCGACGCCCGGCGTAGACTTGCGGCCCATGCCGCTGAACAAGTCCTTTCTTCGCAAGACCCTGACCGCGCTGAGCGCGCCCCTGCTGGCACTGCTGGGCGCCTGCCTGGCTATACCCGCCTGCTTCGCACAGACCCCATCCGCCGATACGCGCATTCCCGCAGCCGTGGAGTCCGCGCTGCAGCGCGCCAAGATTCCGCGCGAGGCTGTCTCCCTGCTGGTCATGGATGTGGACGGCAAGTCTGCGCCGCGCCTGGCCTGGCGCACCCAGGCGCCCATGAATCCGGCCTCGGTCATGAAACTGGTCACCACCTACGCAGCCCTGGACCAGCTGGGCCCGGCCTATGTCTGGCGCACGCCCGTGTACCTCGGCGGGCCCGTGGTCGACGGCGCGCTGCGCGGCAATCTCTATATCCAGGGCCAGGGCGACCCCAAGCTGGTGCTGGAGCGCCTGTGGTTGATGCTGCGCCGCCTGCAGGGCATGGGGGTCAAGGCCATCGTCGGCGACATCGTGCTGGACCGTTCTGCCTTCCAGCTGCCCGCGCACGACGCGGCCGGCTTCGATAACGAGCCCTGGCGGCCGTATAACGCCGCGCCCGATGCGCTGCTGATCAACTACAAGGCCGTGGCTCTGGGGTTTGCTCCTGATACAGGAGCTGGCGTCGCCCGTATTCAGTACGATCCACCCATGTCTGGGATGAACAACCAGGCCACGGTGCCGCTGGCTGCTGCGAATTCCGAGTGCGGCGACTGGCGCAGCAAGCTGCAGCTGGACATGAGCGACCCGCAGCGCATCGCTTTCCAGGGCCAGTACGCGGCCCAGTGCGGCGACAAAAGCTGGTCGGTGGCGCCCGCGCAACCCGAGCTGTTCGCGGCCCGCGCCATCGAAGGCATGTGGCGCGAGCTAGGCGGCAAGATCACCGGCAGCGTTCACGACGGCAAGCCGCCTGCGGGCCTGCAACCCGCGCTGCAGATCGAATCGCCGTCGCTGGCCGAAGTGGTGCGCGATGTGAACAAATACAGCAACAACATCATGGCCCAGCATGTGTTTCTGACCCTGGGCATGCAGCGCACGGGCGTGGCCAGCTACGAGAGCTCGCGCCAGGTGCTGGCTCAGTGGTGGCAGGCCCGGCTGGGCGGCGACCAGCCCGCCGTGGACAACGGCGCAGGCCTGAGCCGCAATGCCTACGTCACGGCCAGCGGCCTGGGCCGGATGCTGCAGCAGGCCTGGAATTCGCCGGTGATGCCCGAGTTTGTGGCTTCCATGCCCATAGTCGGCGTGGACGGCACGCTGCGCCGCAGCCAGAGCCGGTATGCGGGCGTGGCCCACCTCAAGACCGGCACGCTGCGCGATGCCTCGGCGCTGGCCGGCTATGTGGACGGCGCCAGCGGCCGTCGCTATGTGCTGGTGGCCATGGCCAACCACGGCAATGCCGGCGCCGCGCGTCAGGCCTGGGAGGCTTTGATCGACTGGGTGGGTGCGCAGTAGCGCGCGGCCTGCCCCAGTTAGAGACATCGAGCAAGGGCCACCCCGCAGCGAGGATGTCGTCCCCCTTTAGGGGAAAGGCGCAAAGCGCCTCAGGAGGTATTCATTTTTTTCTATCCGTAGTTGCCCCGTATGGCGCCAAGTTGAGTATCGATAGCATGATGTTCTGAAAAAAGCACGCTCGTGCTATTCATAACACCATGGAGGACTTCATCTTGGCAAACAAACTCAAATTCCTGGCCGCCGCGCTCGCGACCGCCGGTCTGCTGGTCGCCTGCGGTGGTGGCGGCGGTGCGGACACCACACCCAAGGCCCAGGTGACTTCGGTCAAGGTCATGGGCGACAGCCTGGCGGACAGCGGCACCTTTGGCTTCAAGTTCACGGTGCAGGGCAACGATCCCACGACCGGCAAGCCCTACCAGGTCTGGCCCGAGCGCATCGCGGGTCTCTACAACACCTCGTTGTGCCCGCACTACGCACCGACCAGCGAAACGACTTTTGTCACGGGCAACGCCGGCTGCACGAACTACGCCATTGGTGGCGCGCAGATCAACTATGTGGATCCGAACACCGGCGCGGTGGTCAACAGCGCCATTTCCGTGCTCCAGCAGATCAAGGATGCGGGGGCTGCAGGGGTTTCCTCCAATGATCTGATCCTGATCGACGGCGGCTCCAACGATGCGGCCGAGCTGATCACCGCGGTCCTGACTTACCAGAACCTGGCGGCCAAGGCTGCCGCAACAGGTGCGCCTCAGGATGTGCAGGCCGCACAGGCCGCGCAACAATTCCTGCAGGCCTTCCTGGGTTCCAAGATTGATCCGGCCACTTTGGGCAATTTGCTGGCGCAAGGGCAGCAGGGCCTGGCTCAGGCGGGTGGTCTGTACATGCAGACCCTGGCCAAGAACCTCGCCTCCACGATTCAATCCGAGCTGCTGGCCAAGGGGGCGACGCGTGTCGCTTTGCTGAACGTGCCGGCGATCGGCCTGACGCCG
>JAFAIY010000457.1 GCA_019236485.1 Comamonas sp.
TCCATGGCGGCTCAGCGCCGACTTGGCCTGCTCCCACTCCAGCGTGGTGGGCAGCGCCGCGGCCTCCTCTGCCTCGTCGCTCCAGCCATCGTCAAAAGCCTCGCGCCGGTCCCGCGCAAAGCGCTGGGTGATCTGGCTGGCCGAGCCGCGCCCCTTGATGGCGTGCATGGGCCGAAGCGGATACACCTGGGTATCGGCCGGCTCAGGATCATGATCGGCAGGGCTTTTTGACATGAAATAACTGTACAAAAATACAGTTATTTGAACAAGATTCCGCAGACAGACCCTGGCCGCGAACGGGTCAATAGTCTGACGGCCGGCTCGCTCAATTCATGAAAAAAGCGGCTATATCCCTTGTCCATCATGCGTATACCGCTCTCTTGTTCATAGCAAGCGGCAGCCACATTCCGCACTGCCGGGGTGCGAGATGGCTTGGCGCTTCGCGCCAATGCCGCGACAATAGCCTCAATGCACCAATTTGGTGCTTTTTTGGATGCCTTGGCCCGGACAACACCGTTGCCCGGGCTTTTGTCCGTTTGCGCGACGCCAAAGCGCCAACCACACCACCTCTCAGGGGAGTCACATCATGGAGCGCAAGCCCCACATCACTTTGTCATCCTTGGATCTGGAACGCATCGAGGCTTTGCTGGAGAAGACAAGCAGCGGCTTTCCGGGCCGCGATGCGCTGGAAGCCGAGCTGGACCGCGCCGACGTGCTCGATCCCAAGGACATGCCGCCCAATGTGGTGACCATGAATTCCACGGTGCGCTTCACCATCCTCGAAGGCTGCAAGACGAATACGCTGACCCTGGTCTACCCCAGGGACATGGACGGCAGCGCCGACAAGGTTTCCATCTTCGCGCCGGTGGGCATAGCGCTGCTGGGCCTGTCCGTGGGCGACGAATTCAAGATGGTCAGCCCTACGGGCCAGGTCACGGTGCGCGTGGACGAGATCACCTTCCAGCCCGAGAACGCGGGCGAGTTGCACCGCTGAGCCAGCCCCGCGGCCACAAAAAAAGCAGCTTTCTCAAGCTGCTTTTTTTCATGGGCCCGGGCCGCTTTATCTCAAGCCGGCCAGCAAGGTGGTCAGCATGCCCGCGCCTATCAGGCCGGCCTGCCAGCGCAGGGCCTGGCTCCAGGACGAGACATGGCGCTCCACGGTCTGGTAGAGCGTATATCCGGCCGTCAGCGACAGCACGAACGCAAACGGCATGCCCACCACGGCGGCCGTCACCGAGCCATGCCAGAAATGGTTGACCGTGGCATTGACCAGCAGGCAGATGGAGAAATGGATGAGAAAGACCGAATAGGAAATCTCGCCCAGGCGGCGCAGCGGCGCCAGGCCCTTCCAGCGGACAATGCCTTCGGTGCGCATGCAGACGATCAGCAGCAAGGCGACCAGACCCGCGAGAAAGATGCGGTCACGCCATTCGTAGACCAGAGCGCCGATGACCAGCGCGGCAATCAGCATGGCCCAGCTCCAGGCCGCTCCGCGCCTGTCGGCGGCCACGGCCCAGTAAGCCATCATGCCCAGGCCGTAGGCACCCATGAAGTAGATCGCCCAGACATCCAGGCTCGCATCGAGATTGAAGCCGAACAGCGAGGCCGCCGTACCCAGCACCGCCAGGGCCTGCGTGCCGCTCATGGCCCAGGGCCACCAGCGCTTGAGCGCCTCGCCGCCCCAGCGGGCCGCGACCGCCTGCTGCACCCAGCGCACGGCGGCCAGCAGCAGCACCGTGCCCGCAAACAGCTGAAAGTCTATGGACACATACCAGACACCGGCGGACAGGGACTCCTCGCCCACGATGTTCTGCAGCAGCAGAGCATGGGCAAACAGCTGCCAGAGATCAGGGTCGGCGGAGACGGATTCGTGATCGAACCAGGGCCGGATGGCCGCCGAGATGACGATGGTCACCACCAGCGCCACCGCATAGGGCACGACCAGGCGCACAAAGCGCTTGCCGATCTTGGACCAGGGCGAATCGAAGCGGGCCTGGCCCAGCGGAGCCAGGCTGGCCGCGGCCAGAAAGCCGCCAATGACCAAGAAGATCTGCACCGCCATGCGCGCGTACTCGTACAGCCAGTCCAGCAGCTCGGGCATGACGGGATGAGCCACATCGGACATGGGACCGTAAAAAGCCAGGTGATGCCACACGATGGCGGCACAGGCCAGTCCCTTGGTGCAGTCGAGCAGTGCGCTGCGGGAGTGAGAGGAGATTGAACTATTTGCCATCTAATCATCGCCGCCGAGCGCGCCAAGCGCTCCGCAGCTGCGTAAACCCCGGGCCAAGCCTTGAAAGGCAAAGTCAGAAACCCGACACCTAAACAAACAAGACCGCGATTTTGCGCCGATTGCCAACATTTTGCTGACGGCATTGCAAGTTTTATGAAACAAGCAACAAAAACTTCATCAAAGCCCGGGGCCGGAACCTGCGCCCGCCTGACGCCGAGCTGCGCCCAAAGCCCCGCGCAAAGGCACAATGGAGCCCATGACGCAAGCCAAACCACTGTCGGAGCTGAGCCGGCAATTTGTTTCGCATTTTGGTGAGATGGGCAGCCGCTGGGGCATCAACCGCACCGTGGGGCAGATCTACGCCCTGCTGTTTCTCTCGCCCGAGCCGCTGAACGCCGACCAGATCGCCGAGACGCTGGAGTTTTCACGCTCCAATGTGAGCATGGGCCTCAAGGAGCTCCAGGCCTGGCGGCTGGTCCAGCTGCGCCATCAACCCGGCGACCGCCGCGAGTATTTTCAGGCCCCCCAGGATGTCTGGGAAATCTTCAAGCGCCTGGCCGAGGAGCGCCGCCGCCGCGAGATCGAGCCCACGCAGTCCATGCTGCGCGCCGCCATGATGGAGGAAGCCAGCTCCGATGCGGACCGCTATGCCCAGCAGCGCATGCGCGAGATGCACGAGCTCATCGACAAGCTCATGAACTGGTTCGACGATGTGCAACGCTTATCGCCCGAGACAGCCATGCAGCTCATGGGCATGGGCTCGGCGGTCACGCGCCTGCTGGACCTCAAGGACAAGATCACCGGCGCCTCGCGCAAGGAAGCCAGGGAATAGGCCCCGGCCTTGCACCGCCCCAGCCTGCCCGCGGCAGGCTTTTTTATTGGCGGGCATGAAAAAGCCCGGCCGGTTCTGCAACCGGCCGGGCTTTTCAGAGGCGATCTTCCGCCCGGACCGCTCAGGCCTCGGGCAGGGAGCTGGTTTTTTCCAGAATCCGCTTGCGGGTTGCCTCATCGTCGGTGAGTTCAAACCACATGGCGTTGAGCACGGCAAAGCCGGCGGCCAAAGGCAGGCCCAGCAGCCAAGAGAAGTACCACATATTCAGTCCTTTCCGATTAGTACGAGTGGCCACGGCCGGTGGCAATGGCCACCGGGTCCACCTTGCCGCGCAGCACCGAGTACACCCAGCTGGTGTAGATCAGGATCAGCGGCAGAAAGATCAGCACGCAGACCAGCATGATGAACAGCGTCACATGGCTGGAGGACGAGTCCCAGACCGTCAGGCTGAAGCGCGGGTCCAGCGACGAAGGCAGGATCATGGGGAACATGGCCGCGCCCACGCTCAGGATGATGCCCGCAATCGCCAGGCCGCTGCCCAGCAGGCTCAGCCACTCGCGGCGGCTGCGCAGGCCCAGGGCCACGATCAAGGGCATGACCAGGCCTATGCCCGGCACCAGCCACAGCAGCGGATAGGACTTGAAGTTGGCCATCCAGGCCCCGGCGGCCACGGCCGCCGTCTTGTTCAGCGGATTGGAAGCGCCCACGGGGCTGATGTCGCTGGTGATCACATAGCCGTTGACGCCGGTCGCCAGCCACAGGCCGGCGGCCGCGAACAGCAGCGTGGTCAGCACCGCGGCCAGGGTGCCGTAGCGCGCGGCGCGGTTCGACACCTCGCCCTCGGTCTTGAAGACCAGCCAGGCCGCGCCGTGCATGAGCAGCATGGACAGCGACACCAGGCCGCAGAGCAGCGCAAACGGCGTCAAGAGGCCGAAGAAGCTGCCCTCGTAGTAGATGCGCAGATCGTCGCCGAAGCGGAAAGGCACGCCCAGGATCACATTGCCCACGGCCACGCCGAACAGCAGCGACGGCACCAGGCCCGTGATGCACAGCACCCAGTCCCAGCGGTTGCGCCAAGCCGCGTCCTCATGCTTGCTGCGGAACTTGAAGGCCACGGGGCGCAGTATCAGCGGCACCAGCACCGCAAACATGGCCAGATAAAAGCCCGAGAAGGACACCGCATACAGCTGCGGCCAGGCCGCAAAAATGGCACCACCGCCCAGGATCAGCCACACTTGGTTGCCTTCCCAGACCGGGCCCACGGAGTTGATGGCCACGCGGCGCTCCACGTCGGTCTTGGCCGTGGCGCGCAGCAGGCCCATGGCTCCGAGGTCGAAGCCGTCTGTCACCGCAAAGCCCACCAGCAGCACGCCCAGCAGCAGCCACCAGATGACGCGCAACACGTCGTACGTAATCAGTTCATGCAAGATCATTTGCTCATACTCCTTGCTTGGCGCTCAGCGGGCGCGGGCCAGCTTTTCGATCATGGGTTCGTAAAAGCTCAGATGCGGCTCGCTCTCATGCTCGGGGCCTTTCTTGATGGCGCGCACCATGAGCTTGAGCTCGATCACCAGCAGCACGGTGTAGATCAGCACAAAGCCCGCAATCGTCAGCAGCAGCGTGGTGGCCCCGAGATTGGAGACCGCCATGGCCGTGGGCAGCACGCCTTCGATGATCCAGGGCTGGCGTCCCAGCTCGGCCACCACCCAGCCGCATTCGGCGGCGATCCAGGGCAGCGGAATCGCGAACACCGCGATCTTGAGCAGCCAGGGATAGGCATCGAGCTTGTGGCGCGCCGACAGCACGACGAAGGTCGCAGTCAGCACGATGAAGAACATGCCCAGGGCCACCATGATGCGGAAGGTCCAGAACAGCGGGCCCACGGGCGGCACGGTATCCATGGCCGCCTGGTGGATCTGCTGGTCGGTCGCCTTGCGCGGATCGTCCACATAGCGCATCAGCAGCAGCGCATAGCCCAGGTGCGGGCCGTTGTTCTCGAAGCGCATCCGCGCCTCGGCGGGAATCGCGGCATCGGTCTTGGCCGCGCGTATGGTCTGCAGCGCATCGTAGGCGTCGATGCCGTTGCGGATATAGCCCTCGGCGTTCTTGACCAGATCGTTGATGCCGGGGATTTCGGTGGTCAGCGAGCGCGTGCCTATCAGGCCCATGACCCAGGGAATATGCACCGCGAAATGGGTCTCGCGGGCTTCACGGTCGGGAAAGCCGAAGGCCGTGAAAGACGCGGGAGCGGCTTCGGTATCCCACATGGCTTCGATGGAGGCCAGCTTCATCTTCTGGTGCTCGGAAGACAGATAGCCGGACTCGTCGCCCAGCACCACCACCGACAGCGAGGCGGCCAGGCCGAAGGAGGCAGCAACCGTCATCGAGCGCTTGGCCAGATGGATATGACGGCCCTTGAGCAGATACCAGGCCGAAATGCCCAGCACGAACAGCGAGGCCATCACATAGCCGGCCGAGACCGTGTGCACGAACTTGGCCTGGGCCACGGGGTTGGTCAGCACGGCAAAGAAGTCGGTCACCTCCATGCGCATGGTCTGCGGGTTGAACGCCGCACCCACGGGGTTCTGCATCCAGCCGTTGGCCACCAGAATCCACAGCGCCGAGAAGTTCGTGCCAATGGCCATCAGGCAGGTGACCATCAGATGCTTGACCTTGCTCAGGCGATCCCAGCCAAAGAAGAACAGGCCCACGAAGGTAGCCTCGAGGAAGAAGGCCATCAGACCTTCGATCGCCAGCGGCGCGCCGAAGATGTCGCCCACATAGTGGCTGTAATAGCTCCAGTTCATGCCGAACTGGAACTCCATCACCACGCCGGTGGCCACGCCCATGGCGAAGTTGATGCCAAACAGAACGCCCCAGAACTTGGTCATGTCGCGCCAGATCGCGCGGCCCGTCATCACATACACCGTCTCCATGATGGCGATGAGAATCGACAGGCCCAGCGTCAGCGGCACAAACAGAAAGTGGTAGAGCGCCGTTATCGCGAACTGCAGCCGCGATAAATCGACGATATCGAGGTCCATGGTCAGATCCTTTCTCTCGGTACTTCAAAAAATCAAGTTGGAAAATCCGGCGCCGGCTGCGCATCCGCGCGCAGGCCGGCGATAGCCTGGTCAAAGTCGGGCGTGCCGCGCCTGGCCTCGCCCACCACACGTCCGGCCTGCAGGCGCAGGATGCGGTCGGCCATGCGGGCCTCGCGCTGCCAGTGCGTGGCAAAAATCAGGGTCCGGCCCCGTGCGGCCAGCCCCAGGCGCTGCAGCACGTCAGCCGCGGTGGCCGCGTCCAGTCCTTCGGTGGCCTCGTCCAGCAGCCAGCAGGGCGCGGGACTCAGCAGCAGCCGCGCCAGCGCCAGCCGCCGTGCCTGTCCGCCAGACAGGCCCAGGCCGCCCTCACCCAGCATGGTGTCCAGCCCCTGTGGCATGGCCATGACGTCGGCCTTGAGGCCCGCTGCCGC
>JAFAIY010000538.1 GCA_019236485.1 Comamonas sp.
GGCCGGCGGGACCATGAGCGATGTGGTCGCAGCCATACGCCAGGTGACCGACATCATGGGCGAGATCAGTGCCGCCAGTCACGAGCAGAGTTCGGGCATGGCGCAGATCGGCGAGGCCGTGACGCAGATGGACCAGACCACGCAGCAGAATGCCGCGCTGGTGGAGGAGATGGCTGCCGCGGCCACCAGCCTGAGACAGCAGGCCCAGTCGCTGGTGGAGGCCGTGGCGGTCTTCAAGCTGTCCGAGCATGAGCCGGCCGCCCGTGCCGCGGCCCCCATCAACCATGTAGGCCGGAACAAACCGGCTGCGGGGCCTAGCCCTGGAGCCGCGGCAAGCGCCAAGCCTGCCGCTAGGCATGCTCCCGCGACCATCGCAGTAAAGCCGCGGCCCACGGCGGAGGCCGATGGCGCCTGGGAGAGTTTCTGACAGGTTCTCTGGTTAGCAGAGCCGGCACGGGCGCGCTCGCAGGCCTGCGGGCCGATGTGCCGGCTATCTAGTCCCGGTCGGGTGCGCCCAGAGGAAAAAGATGGCGATAGGGGCGGGCCTCGTCCACGGCGCGCGCCACCGAGGGGCGGGACAGCAAGCGGGCCCGGTATGCGGCGAGCTTGGGCAGGTGCTCGCCTATAGGGTGGACCCAGTCGGCATAGAACAGCGCCGGTGCGGCCGCGCAATCGGCGATGGTGAATCTGCCGCAGCTTGCCCATTGCCCCGCGGGCAGGCGCTTTTCCAGCCAGAGATAGCAGCGCTCGATCAGGCCATGCGCATATTCCACGCCCGTAGGATCCCGCTCCGCCGGCGCACGCAGGGCATTGCCGACGATGCGCTGCACCTGCAGATGCACATAGTCGTCGAAGACCTCGGTCAGCATGCGCGCCTCCAGCGCTTCACGCCTGTCCTGCGGCACCATGGGCTCGCCGCGGCCGTGAAACAGGTCGAAATACTCTATGACCGCATTGCTCTCGACGATCTCCCGATCGCCATCGACCACGGCGGGAAACTGCCCCGTGGGGGTCAGCGTGCCGATGCGGGCCAGGTTCTCGGGATGATCGGGGCCCAGCATCCGGAACTCGAAAGCCACATCGCGCTCATAGGCCGCGATCAGCGCTTTCCAGGTAAAGGAGGACAGGGGGTGACCGTAGAGTGCAGGAGTCATGGGATAGCTCCGGTGGCTGGCGGGACGCTGGCCATCATACCCAGGGCGAGTCGCCATGTCTTGAGAACCTGGGAGCGCGGCGGGCGTTGCCCTGTCGATCTGCGGCCCGGGCCCGGGCCCGGGGCCGCAGCAAGGCCGAAAATCCCATGGAGCAAAAAAAAGAAGCCCGCACAAGGCGGGCCGGGTGATGGTCTGACCAGCACTTTGCAGTGCTGGTGTTAGATCATGTTACTGGATTTTTGCGCTCTTGCGCAGCTGATCCTGGAATTGCTGCAGCTTTTG
The DNA here is from genome assembly GCA_019236485.1 of Comamonas sp. Classification (GTDB taxonomy): domain Bacteria; phylum Pseudomonadota; class Gammaproteobacteria; order Burkholderiales; family Burkholderiaceae_C; genus Comamonas. Next base: position 1,437 of record JAFAIY010000538.1, read on the forward strand.
TTGTTGCAGCTGTTGCACGATCTGGGGCTTGACATCTTCGAATTTGGGCAATTCGGCCTGGCGCTCGTCGTCCAGACGGATGATGTGCCAGCCGAATTGGCTCTTGACGGGGGTGGCCGTCATCTCGCCCTTCTTCAGCTTGACCAGGGCCTCGGTGAACTCGGGCACGTAGTTGTTGGGGTTGGCCCAGTCCAGATCGCCGCCGCGGGCACCCGATCCGGGGTCCTTGGATTCCTTCTGGGCGATGTCTTCAAACTTCTTGCCGCCCTTGATTTCGGCAATGATGGCCTTGGCGCGGTCTTCGGATTCGACCAGGATATGGCTGGCCTTGTATTCCTTGCCGCCGTTGGCCGCCACGAACTTGTCGTACTCGGCCTTGGCTTCGGCATCGGTCACGGCGTTCTTCTTCTGGAAGTCTTCGAACAGCGCGCGGATCAGCACGGTCTGGCGCGCCAGTTCCATCTGCTGCTTGTAGGCATCGGTGGCAGCCAGGCCGCGACGGTTGGCTTCCTGCATGAAGACTTCGCGGGCGATGACCTCGTCCTTGATCATCTTGTCCATCTCGGGCGTGACGGGCTGGCCGCTGGCTTCGATCTGTGCCTTCAGAGCGTTCACGCGGGCCGTGGGCACGGCCTTGCCGTTGACGATGGCCACATTCTGTGCCGAAGCGGACAGGGCTGCAGCGCCCAGGACGGCGGCGGCCACCAGACGGGCCAATTGCTTTTGATTCATGCTCATTCGAATAGAGATTGAGAAAGGTGAATTAGATTTCTTCCCATACGCAACAGGCTCCGTGAAGACGGAGCCTGAAGTCATAGAACTTCAATGGCGATGGCATGAACACCCTGGTCAATGAAGTCATGCAGTGCATCATACACAAGGCGGTGGCGCGCTACACGGGTTTTTCCGTCAAAGCCGGCGCAGGCAATGCGGATGCGGAAATGGGTGCCCACGCCGCTGTCGTCGGCGCCCGCATGGCCCGCATGCTTGTAGCTTTCGTCCAGCACTTCGAGCTGGGTGGGGGCCAGGCGCTCGCGCAGCGCGGCGGCCATGGCTTCGGCGGTGATGGCGAGACTCATGGCTGCTTGCCTCCCGAATCGGCGGTCTGCTCTTCCTGGGGCAGGTAGCGGCTCATATAGATGGCCTGGGCAATCACGAACACCACCATCAGCCCCATGCCGCCGAACAGCTTGAAGTTGACCCAGCTGTCGGTGTCGAAGTGGTAGGCCACCCAGAGGTTGAGCGCGCCCATGAGGGCGAAGAAGGCCGTCCAGGCCCAGTTGAGCTTGAGCCAGATGGCGTCCGGCAGCTGCAGCTGTGCGCCCATGACCGAGCGCAGCAGGTTTTTGCCAAAGCCCAGCTGGCCTACCAGCAGCGCACCGCCCATGAGCCAGTACAGCACCGTGGGCTTCCATTTGATGAAGCTGTCGTTGTGCTCGTGCAGTGTGGCCGCCAGGGTTGCGTCATATTGTGACAGCCACTTAATGAAAGAGTCGTTATGTGTCAGCAGCGTGGCGCCGCCGAACAGCACGATCACGCCCAGGCTCACCCATTGCATGGGCTCGACCTTGCCGTGCTTGAAGCGCAGATAGGCGATCTGCGCGACGGTGGCGACTATGGCCACGGCCGTGGCGGCATAAATGCCCCAGACCTTGAAGGCCACGAAAAACAGGATGATGGGGAAAAAATCAAGCAGCAGCTTCATGCGTGGAACAGTTGTGGATTCCATGACCTGCATGCCGCACATGCGGGTGCAGGCCCAAAGACCGCATCATGCACCAAAGCTCTGGCCCTACAGAGGGCAAAGCCTTGTGCGGCGGACGGGTTCAGCTATCAAAGCAAGTAGCAACACCGGCCCATGCGGGCCTGCGCAGCCAGCGCTTATTCCTGGGGCTGGAAATCCAGAGAGGCCGAATTCATGCAGTAGCGCAGGCCGGTATCGGTGGGGCCGTCGGGAAACACATGGCCCAGGTGGGCGCCGCAGTTGCTGCACACGGTTTCGGTGCGCACCATGCCGTGGCTGCGGTCCACGATTTCGGTGATGGCACCGGGCACGGCCTGGTCGAAGCTGGGCCAGCCGCAGCCCGCATCGAACTTGGTGTGCGAGTCGAACAGCTTGCTGCCGCAGCAGACGCAGTGGTAGCTGCCATCGGCCCAGAACTGTTCGTACTTGCCGGTAAACGGGCGCTCGGTGGCCGCGTGGCGCGTGACCTGATAGGCCGCGGGCTCGGCCCCCTTGTCCTGCAGCAGGGCTTGCCATTCGGGATCGGATTTCTGGACGGGAAAGCTCATGATGAACAGCTGATTTCAATGGAGGAGGCCCAGTCGGGCGGGAATCCGGCCCAGTCGGCGTGGTCCGGGTGCGGGTCATAAGGCGCTTGCAGCACGGCCAGCAGTTGCTGCACCGGCGCGAAGTCGCCCGCCTGGGCGGCGCGGATCACGGTCTCGCCCAGATGGTTGCGCAGCACGTAGCGCGGATTGGATTTTTGCATCAGATCGGCCGCCTGCGCTGGATCGACCTGCGCCAGCTGCTCCGAATAGATGAGCGACCAGGCATCGAAGGCGGCGCGATCGAGAATGATGTCGCGCAGCGGCTCGAAATCGGGCCGGCCCCCCTTGGCCTGTGCCACCGCGTCGCTCAGGCGCGTGAAGAAGATGGTGTAGTCGACCTTGCTGTCGGCCAGTATCTGCAGCAGAGGGTTGACCAGCAGCGCAAAGCGGCCTTCGGTGGCGGGCGTGCCGGCCTCGTTTTCGGGCAGACCCAGCTTGGCCAGCATCTGCGCCGCATAGGCGGCGGGAAACACGCTTTTGTACGACTCCAGGGCCGCAATCGTCAGCTCCTCGTCGCCGATCAGCGGCAGCAGGGCCTGGCCCAGGCAGTACAGATTCCAGTAGGCGATCTGCGGCTGGCGGTTGAAGGCATAGCGGCCCTGGCTGTCGCTGTGGTTGCAGATATGGCCGGGATCGAAGGCATCGAGAAACTGGAACGGGCCGTAGTCTATGGTCAGGCCCAGAATGCTCATATTGTCGGTGTTCATCACGCCGTGGCAAAAGCCAACGGCCTGCCACTGGGCCAGCAGCCGCGCCGTGCGCTCGCTCACGGCCTGCAGGAAGTTGGCATAGGCATTGCCGGCCAGGGCCTCGGCGCTGCGGCACTCCGGGTAATGCTGATCGATGACCAGATCGGCCAGGGTCCTGAGCTCGGCCTGCATGTCCCGCGCGGCAAAGTGCTCGAAATGGCCGAAGCGGATAAAGCTCTCGGCCACGCGAGTCACGACGGCCGCGGTTTCCAGGCTTTCACGCGCCACGGGCAGGGGCGATCCTATGACCGCCAGGGCGCGCGTGGTAGGTATGCCCAGCGCCGCCATGGCCTCGCTGCAGAGGAATTCGCGGATCGAGGAGCGCAGCACGGCACGGCCGTCGCCCATGCGCGAATAGGGGGTGCGGCCCGCGCCCTTGAGCTGGACCTCGAGTCCCTGCTCGGTCTCGCCCAGCAGAATGGCGCGTCCGTCGCCGAGCTGCCCGGCCCAGACGCCGAACTGGTGGCCGCTGTAGACGCTGGCCAGGGGCTGGCTGCCCGCGGCCACGGCATTGCCGGAGAGCACCTGCAGTGCTTCGTCGCTGGCCAGCCAGTCGCGGCTCAGATGCATCCAGCGGGCCGTGCTGGCGCTGGTCGCGACCCAGTGCGGTGCGGGCACGGGCGCGGGTTGCAGGGAGGTGAAAAAAGCCGGGCCCAGGGCTTCCAGACGGCCGGGCTTGCGCCATTGCGGGGCAAAGGATTCGCTCATGCTGGCATTGTGCTTGAGCTGCGGCAAGGTCAGAGGCAGCAGGGTTGTTGCCAAAGTCCCCGCCTGCCGGCGTGGCGGTCCTAGGTCTTTCCCTGAGTGGCGGGCTCTGCTCCCAAGGAGTGAGGTGCAAAAAGGTCGCCGCGATTACGCATTGGTGACAGTCCTCAGATACCGATGCCTGCGCCCGGGCTAGGATGCTTCGCGACTACCACAATGATATTGAGGAGACATGCCAATGTTGGGTCTGATGCAAAGCCAGCCGCTGCTGATTTCGTCCCTGATCGAATTTGCCGCACGCCACCACAGGGACGCAGAAATCGTCTCGCGTCGTGTGGAGGGCGATATCCATCGCTATACCTACAAGGATCTGGCCGGCCGCGCGCGTCAGCTGGCCAATGCGCTGGATGCCATGGGGCTGCAGCCCGGGGACCGCGTGGCCAGCCTGGCCTGGAACGGCTATCGCCATATGGAGATGTATTTCGGCGTCAGCGGCTCCGGGCGGGTGCTGCATACCGTCAACCCGCGCCTGCATCCCGAGCAGATCGCCTGGATCATCAACCACGCGGAAGACCGGGCGCTGTGCTTCGACCTGAGCTTTCTGCCCATCATCCAGGCGGTGCATGCCAAATGCCCGCTGGTCAAGCAATGGGTGGCGCTGTGCGATGCCGACAAGCTGCCCGAAGGCAGCGGCATTCCCGGCCTGGTGAGCTACGAGGCCTGGATAGGCTCCCACTCCGACCAATACCAGTGGCCGCAGTTCGACGAGAACACGGCATCCAGCATGTGCTACACCAGCGGCACCACGGGCAACCCCAAGGCCGCGCTCTACAGCCACCGCTCCAGCACCCTGCATGCCTATGCGGCGGCTCTGCCCGATGTGATGTGCCTGTCGGCCCGGGACTCGGTGCTGCCCGTGGTGCCCATGTTCCACGTCAATGCCTGGGGCATTCCGTACTCGGCGGCTCTCACAGGCTGCAAGCTGGTCTTTCCGGGACCGGCGCTGGACGGCAAATCCGTCTACGAGCTCATGGAAGCCGAGGGCGTGACCTTCGCGGCCGGCGTGCCCACCGTGTGGCAGATGCTGCTGAGCCATATGAAGCCTGCGGGCCTGCGTTTCTCCAAGCTCAAGCGCACGGTGATCGGCGGCTCGGCCTGCCCGCCCGCGATGCTCAGCACCTTCCAGGACGAGTACGGCGTGAGCGTGCTGCATGCCTGGGGCATGACCGAGATGAGCCCGCTGGGCACGCTGTGCTCGCTCAAGAACAAGCATCTGGAAATGCCCAGGGACGAGCAGATGAAGATCCTGCAAAAGCAGGGCCGTGCCATCTACGGCGTGGAAATGAAGATCGTCGGCGACAACGGCCAGGAGCAGCCCTGGGACGGCAAGAGCTATGGCGACCTGCTGGTGCGCGGCCCCTGGATCATTGACAGCTATTACAAGGGCAGCGCCAGCCCCTTGGTCCAGGGCGACGACGGCCATGGCTGGTTCCCCACGGGCGATGTGGCCACCATCGATGCCGACGGCTATATGCAGATCACGGACCGCAGCAAGGACGTGATCAAGTCCGGCGGGGAGTGGATCAGCTCCATCGATATCGAGAACATCGCCATGGCCCACCCGGCCGTGGCCATGGCGGCCTGCATCGGCATGCCGCACCCGAAATGGGATGAGCGCCCGATCGTGGCCGTGGCCAAAAAGCCCGGCGCCGAGCTCAGCCGCGAGGAGCTGCTGAAGTTCTTCGAGGGCAAGGCCGCCAAGTGGCAGGTGCCCGATGACGTGGTGTTCGTGGACTCCATCCCGCTGGGCGCCACGGGCAAGATGCTCAAGACCAAGCTGCGCGAGAACCTCAAGGACTACAAGCTGCCTACGGCCTGATCGGCGGGACGCGGCCAGTGTCGTCGGACGCTGGCCGTTGTGTTCCCATGACTCCTACCCCCGCACGGGACTGGCCGGCCTTGTCTGCCAGGTTTTCGTCATTTCCGGTTTATGTGCCTTGATAGGCAGGCGTATAGAGCTATATTTTTAATAGCGATTTGTAGGCCGGAGGCGGTGCAGTCGCAAAGGTGATATCGGCTAGGGCAATCACCAAGCGGCGACGCGGAGCTTGCACCTTAGTCTGGGCGTCCCTCATAACTAGCAACGGAGACGCTCTATGAAGTTTGCAATCAAGGCTTTGACGGCATCGGTGGTCCTGGCTTGTGCGGGTGGTGCGATGGCGCAAAAAGGGGAGACCGTCAAGATCGCCTGGATAGACCCGCTCTCGGGTCTGATGGCGGCGCTGGGCTCCAACCAGCTCAAAAGCCTGCAGTACTCGGCCGAGGAAATCAACAAGAGCAATGCCTCCGGGGTCAAGTTCGAGATCATCGGCATAGACAACAAGCTCAGCCCGCAGGAAACCACGGCGGCCCTGCGCTCGGCCATGGACCAGGGCGTGCGCTATGTGTTCCAGGGCAATGGCTCGGGTCCGGCCCTGGCCATCATGGACGCGCTGGAAAAGCACAATGCGCGCAACAAGGGCAAGGAGGTGGTGTTCCTCAACTATGCGGCCGTGGACCCGGACCTGACCAACAGCAAATGCAGCTACTGGCATTTCCGCCTCGATGCCGATACCTCGATGAAGATGGAGGCGCTGACCACCTATATGAAGGATGTTCCGGAGATCAAGAAGGTCTATCTGATCAACCAGAACTATTCTCATGGCCAGCAGGTCTCCAAGTACGCCAAGGACATGCTCAAGCGCAAGCGCCCCGACGTGGAAATCGTGGGCGACGACTTCTCGCCGCTGGCCCAGGTGCGCGACTTCGCGCCCTATGTGGCCAAGATCAAGCAGTCGGGCGCCGACACGGTGATCACCGGCAACTGGGGCTCGGACCTGGCTTTGCTGGTCAAGGCCGCCAACGATGCAGGCCTGAACAATGTCAAGTTCTACACCTATTACGGCATCGCCACGGGCGCTCCCACGGCCATGGGCGCGGCCGCCGCGGGCAAGGTCTATATGGTGGGCTACGGCCATCTGAACATGCCCGGCACCATGGAGAAAATCGTCAAGGGCTTCAAGGCCAAGGTCAACGACGATATGTACACCGGCACCGTGTACACGGGCCTGAACATGCTGGACCAGGCTTTCGCGCGGGCCAAGAGCACCGATCCCGTCAAGGTCGCCGCGACCATGGAAGGCATGAAGTTCCAGAACTACAACGGCGAGGTCGAGATGCGCAAGACCGATCACCAGCTGCAGCAGGGCCTGTACATCACGCGCTGGGAAAAAGCCGGCGGCAAATACCCCATGGACTCCGAGAACACCGGCTACACCTTTGTGCCGGTCAAGTACTTCGAGCCCTATGTGGCCAGCACTCCCACCAGCTGCCAGATGAAGCGCCCGTCCTGAGTCCGGCTGGGAGCATCCGCAGGGCGCCTTGAGGGCGCCCTTTTTCTGCGCTATCTGCAGCGCATCGGCGTTCAAGTTCTTGCATGTGTCGCCCAGGCGTCCGCAAACTGCGCTTATCTGCGGCCTCAGTCGCATGGGCGATAGTTACTAAGGCTTTCCCCAGCGGGAAAAAGTCTACCAGCCGGTAGATTGGCAGCGCGGCAATATCAAAAATGATGAAAGGAGACAAGCATGAAATGGGTTATGCGTGCAGCTGCTGTTTCGGCTATGGCGGTCGCTGCCGGCGCTGCCTGGGGGCAGAAGGGCGAGACGGTGAAGATCGCCTGGATCGACCCCCTGTCCGGCCTGATGGCGGCCGTGGGAACCAACCAGCTCAAGACCTTTCAGCTGCTGGCGGAGGAGTTCAACAGGAAGAACGCTTCGGGCGTGAAGTTCGAGATCGTGGCGCTGGACAACAAGCTCAGCCCTCAGGAGACCATGGCCGTGCTGCGCTCGGCCATGGACCAGGGCGTGCGCTATGTGGCTCAGGGCAATGGCTCGGGGCCGGCCCTGGCCATCATGGACGCGCTGGAAAAGCACAACAACCGCAACAAGGGCAAGGAGCTGGTGTTCCTCAACTATGCGGCCGTGGACCCGGACCTGACCAACAGCAAATGCAGCTACTGGCATTTCCGCCTCGATGCCGATACCTCGATGAAGATGGAGGCGCTGACCGCCTTCATGAAGGACGAGGCCGATGTCAAAAAAGTCTATCTGATCAACCAGAACTACGGCCATGGCCACCAGGTGTCCAAATACGCCAAGGACATGCTCAAGAAGAAGCGCCCCGACGTGCAGATCGTGGGCGACGACTTTGCGCCGCTGGCCCAAGTGCGCGATTTCGCACCCTATATCGCCAAGATCAAGCAGTCGGGCGCCGACACGGTGATCACCGGCAACTGGGGCTCGGACCTGTCGCTGCTGCTCAAGGCCGCCAACGATGCGGGCCTGAACAGCGTCAAGTTCTACACCTATTACGCCTATGGCGCGGGCGCACCCACGGCCATGGGAGCGAACTCGGACGGCAAGGTCTATGTGGTGGGCTACGGACACTACAACATGGGCGCGCCCATCCAGCCGGTGATGGACGGCTTCAAGAAGAAGTTCAACGACGATCTCACGCAAAGCTCCATCTACCATGTGTTTGCGCTGCTGGATGCGGCGTTCGTGAAGACCGGCTCCACCGATCCGGTCAAGGTGGCGGCCGCGCTGGAGGGCATGCGGCTCAAGAGCTTCAACGGCGAGGTGGAGATGCGCAAGACCGACCACCAGCTGCAGCAGGGGCTGTACATCACGCGCTGGCAGAAAGCCGGCGGCAAGTACCCGTATGACGCCGAAAATACCGGCTACACCTTTGCCCCCGTGAAGTATTACGAGCCCTATGTAGCCAGCACCCCCACCAGCTGCCAGATGAAGCGTCCGTCCTGAGTCCGGCCCGGCTTTTCCCCCTCGTGCTGCGGCCTGCGCCGCCAAAAACACGCCCTACAGGCGCGGTCCGCAGCGGTTTCCTTTGACGTATCTGAGAGCAAGGCACCTCGATGACGCCGGAATTTTTCACCATATCGCTGCTCAATGGCGTGAGCTACGGGCTGCTGCTGTTCATGCTCAGCTCGGGCCTGACGCTGATCTTTAGCATGATGGGCGTTCTGAACTTCGCCCACACCAGTTTCTATATGCTGGGCGCGTATTTCGCCTACACGCTCAGCGGCATCCTGGGCTTCTGGCCCGCGCTGTTCGTCTGCCCCTTGCTGGTGGGAGTGCTGGGCGCTCTGTTCGAGCGCTACAGCCTGCGCCGCGTGCACAAATACGGCCATGTGCCCGAGCTGCTGGTGACCTTCGGCTTGTCCTATCTGGTGCTGGAGCTGGTGCAGCTGGTCTGGGGCCGCGGCACCGTGCCCTACGGCCTGCCGCCCGCGTTGCAGGGCCCGCTGTTCACGCTGTACGGCACGCAGTTCCCCAGGTCGCGCTCCTTCGTGATGCTGGTGGCACTGTTGATGCTGGTGGCCGTCTGGCTGCTGCTGACCCGCACGCGCATCGGCCTGGTGATCCAGGCCGCGCTCAAGAACCCCGAGATGGTGGAGGCCCTGGGCCACAACGTGCCGCGCGTGTTCATGATGGTGTTCGGCGGCGGCTGCGCCCTGGCGGGCCTGGCCGGCGTGATCGGCGGCAATACCTATGTGACCGAGCCGGCCATGGCCGCCTCCGTGGGCTCCATCATCTTCGTGGTGGTGGTGGTCGGCGGCATGGGCTCGCTGGCCGGCGCCTTTGTGGCCTCGCTGCTGATAGGCGTGGTGCAGACCTTTGCGGTGGCGCTCGACTGGTCGCTGGCCGGGCTCTTCACCTCCATGGGCCATACGGTCAATGAATCCAGCTTTGGCTGGCCGGTGCTGCGGCTCACGCTGTCCCAGGTGGCGCCTATCCTGCCCTATCTGTTTCTGGTGCTGATCCTGATTTTCCGCCCCAAGGGCCTGCTGGGTACGAGAGGGGATTGAGCCATGTCGTCGATTGCCAAACCAACCATGAATTCCTCTTCGGCCGCCAAGGGCCAGGAACAAGCGCATTACCGCTTCCGGCCCATGAACATCGGCCGCCTCGTGATCTGGAGCCTGTTCGCGCTGGCGCTGATCGTGGCGCCGCTGATCTTCACCAGCTCGCTGGCGCTGACCATGCTCAGCCAGATCGGCTATCTGATCATCATCTGCCTGTCCTACAACATTCTGCTGGGGCAGGGCGGCATGCTGAGCTTCGGCCATGCGGTCTACACCGGCCTGGGCTCGTTTCTCGCCATCCACGCGATGAACAAGGCCGGGGCCGGCGAGCTGTCGATTCCGCTGGTGCTGATTCCCGTCATCGGCGGCCTGGCGGGCCTGTTCTTTGCGGCCCTGTTCGGCTATGTGACGACCAAGAAGTCGGGCACGACCTTTGCGATGATCACCATGGGCCTGGGGGAGCTGGTGGCGTCCATGGCGCTGATGTTTCCCGAGTTCTTCGGCGGCGAGGGCGGTATCACCACCGACCGGGTCTACAGCAAGTTCTTCGGCCTGGACTTCGGCTCGGGCCTGCAGGTGTACTACCTGATCGCCGTCTACTGCTTTGTCTGCACGGCCGCCATGTTTGCCTTCACGGGCACGCCGCTGGGCCGCATGCTCAACGCCGTGCGCGACAACCCAGAGCGCGTGGAGTTCGTGGGCTACAACACCCAGCGCGTGCGCTACTTCGCCTTCATCATCTCGGGCTTTTTTGCGGGCATAGGCGGTGGCCTGGCGGCCATCAACTTCGAGATCATCACGGCCATGGACAGCGTGAGCGTGGTGCGCTCGGGCGGCTATCTGCTGTTCACCTTTCTGGGCGGCGCGACCTTCTTCTTCGGTCCCATCATCGGTGCCGTGCTGCTGGTGCTGGCCTCGGTGCTGCTGTCCGAGCTGACCAAGGCCTGGCTGCTGTATCTGGGCCTGGTGTTCCTGCTCATGGTCATGTATGCGCCGGGCGGCGTGGCCAGCCTGATCATGATGAATCTGCGCGTGGCCAAGTTCGGGCATTTCAAGCGCCTGCTCATGCCGTATCTGTGGCTGCTGGCCGCGGGCTGCGTGACGGTGCTGGGCGCGGCCGCGCTGATCGAGATGATCTACCACCTGCAGCTCAACGCGGCTCTGGGCTCCAAGGTACTGTTCCTGGGAACGGAGCTGGACACCGGCGCTGCCGCGACCTGGACCATGGCCATGGTGGTGTTCGTGGTCGGCCTGGGCCTGCTGGAAGTGGGGCGGCGCGTGACCGCACGCCGCTGGGGCCAGGCCCAGGAAGCGATTGAAGAGAGCATCAAGAAAGCGGAGGGCTGAGCCATGTCCAGCATTGCCATTCATCAAGCGGGCGTGGCGGAGGCGTCGTCCTATGCGCTGGAGCTGCGGGACCTGCGCAAGAACTTCGGCAAGACCGAGATCATCCGCGGCGCGCAGCTGGCCGTGAAAGCGGGCGAACGCGTCGCCATCATCGGCCCCAACGGCGCGGGCAAGAGCACGCTGTTCAATCTGATCAGCGGCCGCTTCGAGCCCAGCAGCGGCGAGGTGCTGCTGCACGGCCAGCGCATCGACGGCAAAAAGCCTTTCGAGATCAACCGCCTGGGCCTGTCGCGCAGCTTCCAGATCACCAATATCTTTCCCAAGCTCTCGGTGTTCGAGAACCTGCGCTGCAGCGTGCTCTGGAGCCTGGGCTACCGCTACAGCTTCTGGCGCTTTCTGGCCAATCTGCACGACGCCAACCAGCGCGCCAGCGAGCTCATGGAAATGATAGGCCTGCAGCGCAAGCGCGACACCCTGGCCGTGAACCTGACCTATGCCGAGCAGCGCGCGCTGGAGATAGGCATCACCATAGGCGGCGGCGCCAGCGTGATCCTGCTCGATGAACCCACGGCCGGCATGAGCAACAGCGAGACCGCGCATTTCATCCAGCTCATCAAGAAGGTGACCGAGGGCAAGACGCTGCTGACCGTGGAGCACGACATGGGCGTGGTGTTCGGCCTGGCCGACAAGATCGCCGTCGTCGTCTACGGCGAGGTGATCGCTTTCGACACCCCCGAAGCCGTGCGTGCCAACCCGCGCGTGCAGGAGGCCTATCTGGGCTCGTCCGTGGCGGATCAACAAGCCGGTGTGCATTGAGGGAGCACGGATGCTGAAAATCAACAACCTGCATGCCTATTACGGCAAAAGCCATGTGCTTCATGGCGTGGACTTCGCCATCAATCCCGGCGAGATCGTGGCCCTGCTGGGCCGCAATGGTTCGGGACGCTCGACCACGGCCAAGGCCATCATGGGCCTGGTGCACTGGGAGGGCTCGCTGGACTGGAAGGGTCGGAACCTCCATGGCAAGAAAGCCTATGAGGTTGCCCATCTGGGCATAGGCTATGTGCCCGAAAGCCGCGATGTGTTTCCCAATCTCACGGTGCAGCAGAACCTGCTGCTGGGCCAGAAGGGCAGCGGCAAGGGCAGCCGCTGGGGCTTTGACGATATGTATGCGATGTTCCCGCGCCTCAAGGAGCGCCAGCACACCGAGGCGGGCGTGATGTCGGGCGGCGAGCAGCAGATGCTCACGCTGTGCCGCACGCTGATGGGCGACCCGGACCTGATCATCATCGACGAACCCACGGAAGGCCTGGCGCCCAAGATCGTGGAGCTGGTGGGCGAGTACCTGAAAAAGATCAAGGAGCGCGGCGTGTCCGTGCTGCTGATCGAGCAAAAGCTCACCATCGCCATGAATATCTC
>JAFAIY010000009.1 GCA_019236485.1 Comamonas sp.
CTGGACGCCAGCTCGCGCAGCTCGGGCAGCGGCACGGCGCCCTCGGGCTGGGGCATGGCGGCCAGCGCATCGCGCAGCTGGGCCAGCAGCCGCGCCTCCTCGTCCTCGGAAAACTGCTGGATGTCCACGCCCAGCACCTTGTGAATCTTGAGCAGCACCGCCACCGTAAGCGGGCGCTGGTCCTGCTCGATCTGGTTCAGATAGCTGGGCGACAGCTCCAGCGCCTGCGCCAACGCAGCCTGGGTCATGCCGCGCTCGGCGCGCAGGCTGCGCAAACGCACTCCCATAAAAGTCTTGGCCACGGCAGCTCCTTGTTGCGCAATCATTCGCAAACTTTGCAAATAACGCAAATTCCCTTCGCAATCATTCGCCAATTCAGATCTAGCACTCTGAAAAGCAAATGCGTAGATTGCGAAGTATGGCAGATCGAAGCACGCCGCCAAGCGTCGTCATCTGCCTTCCCCCATATTTCAGGAGACCTGCATGAGCACCGTGGCCGAATCCGCCGTCCCATCCCAAACCACTGCCGCCGGCAGCTTCAAGCCCAAGAAGTCGGTCGCCCTGTCGGGCGTGACGGCCGGCAACACCGCGCTGTGCACCGTGGGCAAGACCGGCAACGACCTGCACTACCGCGGCTACGACATTCTCGACATCGCCAAGGTCTGCGAATTCGAGGAAATCGCCCACCTGCTGGTGCACGGCAAGCTGCCCACGCGCGCCGAACTCAAGGCCTACAAGACCAAGCTCAAGGCGCTGCGCGGCCTGCCGACCAGCGTGAAGACCGCGCTGGAGCAGCTGCCGGCCGCCAGCCACCCCATGGATGTGATGCGCACCGGCGTCTCGGCTCTGGGCTGCGCCTTGCCCGAGAAGGACGACCACAATCTGCCGGGCGCGCGCGACATCGCCGACCGACTGATGGCTTCACTGGGCTCCATGCTGCTGTACTGGTACCACTTCAGCAATTCGGGCCGCCGCATAGAGGTGGAAACCGACGACGACTCCATAGGCGGCCACTTTCTGCACCTGCTGCACGGCGTCAAGCCTTCGGACAGCTGGGTGCGCGCCATGCATACCTCGCTGAACCTCTATGCCGAGCACGAGTTCAACGCCTCCACCTTCACGGCCCGCGTGGTGGCCGGCACGGGCAGCGATATGTACTCGGCCATCACCGGCGCCATAGGTGCGCTGCGCGGGCCCAAGCATGGCGGCGCGAACGAAGTGGCTTTCGAGATCCAGAAACGCTATGACAACCCGGCCGAGGCCGAGGCCGATATCCGCCGCCGCGTCGCAGCCAAGGAAGTCGTGATCGGTTTCGGCCACCCTGTCTACACGGTCAGCGACCCGCGCAATGTGGTGATCAAGGGCGTGGCCAAGCAGCTGTCCGACGAGGCCGGCAGCACCAAGATGTATGACATCGCGGCGCGCCTGGAGTCGGTGATGTGGGAAGTCAAGAACATGTTCCCCAACCTCGACTGGTTCAGCGCCGTGAGCTACCACATGATGGGCGTGCCCACGGCCATGTTCACGCCGCTGTTCGTGATCGCGCGCACCAGCGGCTGGTCGGCCCACATCATCGAGCAGCGCCAGGACAACAAGATCATCCGCCCCAGCGCCAATTACACCGGGCCCGACGACCTGCGCTTCGTGCCCATCGAAGAGCGCCAGTAAGCCCGCTCATTCAAGAGCCTAGCCCGTATGACTCTGTTCCCGAGCATTTCTACCCCCAGCGCCCAAGCCATGCAACCTCATTCGCTATGCATCGCCATTGCCGACAAGCTGCGCGAGCGGATACTCGCGCACCTCATGCCGCCCGGCAGCGATGTGAACGATGGGGCCCTGGCTCAGGAGTTCGGCGTGAGTCGTACACCGGTTCGCGAAGCCATGAAACTGCTTTGCCATGAGGGCCTGCTCACGGCCCATGCTCGCCGCGGCATGACCGTGACCGAGCTCAGCGCCCACCAGGTCAGCGAGGCCAGGCAGCTCAGCGCTCTGCTGGCCTCGAGGCTGCGGGAGCTCGAGCTCCAGGCGCCAGACAGCTGCATGGAGCTGACGCTGTCCATGTACCGCCTGGCCCAGTCACGCTTGCGGCTCTCGCTAGGCCCCGGCTTTGCCGAGACTGCCCAGGCCGCGGGCCAGCCTGGACCCGGCAGCCGTCCGTCTCCTGCGCAGCTGGCAGCCAGGCATTAAGGCGTTACAAACAAGCTCCTAGAACAGCAACACCAAGGAGACAAGCTTGACTTCCATCTCACGCAGGCAATTCAGCACCGGCCTGGCCGCCCTCGGCCTGGGCTTTCAAGGTCTGGCCCAGGCCGACAACCGCTTTCCCGCCAAGCCGCTCAAGATCATCTGCCCTTTTGCGCCCGGCGGCGGCTCCGACTTCATCGCGCGAGTGGCGGCCAATGTGCTCAACGAGCGCCTGGGCCAGCCCGTCTACGTGGAAAACCGCCCCGGTGCTGGCGGCACCCTGGGCACCGAATACGCGCTGCGCTCACCCGCGGACGGCTATACCCTGCTGCTGGTTGCGGGCAGCTACACGGTCAACCCCGCGCTCTACAAGCTGCGCTTCGACCCCGTGGCCGACATGACCCCCGTGATCCAGCTGTCCAGGGGCGCTTATGTGGTCTGCGTGAACCCCAAGCTTCCCGTCAAGAACCTGCAGGAGCTGTTTGCCTATGCGCGCAAGGAGCCGGGCCGGCTCACTTTTGCCTCGGCCGGCAATGGCAGCCATCTGCATATCGCCACCGAATACATGCTGGGCATGGCCAAGGTCAAGGCCACGCATGTGCCCTACAAGGGCACGGGCCCCGCCATCACGGACCTGCTCGCCGGCAATGTGGACATGTTTGTTGCCGGCACCGAAGGCCTGATGCCGCATGTCAAATCCGGCAAGCTGCGCGCCCTGGCCGTGACCACGGCCCAGCGCCTAGCGGCCTATCCCGACATCCCCTCGGTGGCCGAAAGCGGCCTGCCCGACTACGACGTGGTGGCCTGGCACGGCCTGATCGCTCCCAAGGGCCTGCCCGCCTCTGTGCTGGGCGCGCTCAACAGCGCGCTGGACAGCGGACTCAAATCCAAGGAGCTGCTGGCCCAGCTGGAACCTACGGGAGTCTCGCCGGCCGGCGACAGCCCCGAACATTTCGGCCGGCTGATCCAGGCCGAAATTCCACGCTACAGCAAGGTGGTGCGGGACAACGGCATCTCCGGCCAGTAGGCCCCGCCCTTCGATTTTTCCCTTCCCAACGGCTACGACAACCATGACTTCGCCCCAGAGCACGAACGCCAATCACGCTTATCGCAAACCACTGCCGGGAACGGCACTGCACTTCTTCGACGCGCAAGCCGCCGTCGAAGCCATCCGCCCCGGCGCCTGGGCCACTCTGCCCTATACCAGCCGCGTCCATGCGGAAAACCTGGTGCGCCGCTGCGACCCCGCCATGCTCGGCGAATGCCTGACACAGATCGTGGAGCGCAAGCGCGAGCGCGACTTCCCCTGGTTCCCGGCGCGCGTGGTCTGCCACGACATCCTGGGCCAGACGGCGCTGGTGGACCTGGCCGGTCTGCGCGATGCAATTGCGGACCAGGGCGGCGACCCAGCGGCCGTGAACCCCGTGGTGCCCGTGCAGCTCATCGTCGACCATTCGCTGGCCGTGGAATGCGGCGGCTACGACCCGGAGGCTTTCGAGAAAAACCGCGCCATCGAAGACCGGCGCAACGAGGATCGCTTTCACTTCATAGACTGGTGCAAGCGCGCCTTCAAGAACGTGGAGGTGATTCCGCCGGGCAACGGCATCATGCACCAGATCAATCTGGAGCGCATGAGCCCTGTGATCCACGCTATCAATGGCGAAGCATTCCCCGACACTCTGGTGGGCACGGACAGCCA
>JAFAIY010000058.1 GCA_019236485.1 Comamonas sp.
AATGCGCCCAGCCTCTCGCCCAGCATCTTCGAGCGCGACGGCGACGTGGGCATTGCCTACGGCATGGGGCTGACCGCAGAGAAAGTGGCCCAGCAGTGGAAGGTCTCGCGCGAAGCCCAGGACGCGTTTGCGCTGGAGTCGCACCGCCGCGCGATTGCGGCCCAGCAGGCCGGCGAGTTCCGCGACGAGATCACGCCCATCGAGGTGACGGACCGCACGCTGGACATGGCGCGCGGCGAGACCGTGGCGACGACGCGCACCGTGGATCTGGACGAGGGGCCGCGCCCCGATACCAGCCTCGAAGGCCTGGCCAAGCTGCGCACTGTGTTCGCGGCACGCGGCTCGGTGACGGCGGGCAACAGTTCGCAGACCAGCGATGGCGCGGGGGCGCTGATCATCGCCAGCGAAGCCGCCGTCAAGCGCTTCGGCCTCACGCCGCTGGCGCGCTTCGTCAGCTACGCGAGCAAGGGCGTGCCGCCATCCATCATGGGCATAGGCCCGATCGAAGCCATCCCTGCGGCGCTGCGCTATGCGGGCCTGAAGCAGGAGGACATCGACTGGTACGAGCTCAACGAAGCTTTCGCGGCCCAGTCCCTGGCCGTGGTGAACACCCTGGGGCTGGATCCGGCCAAGGTCAACCCCATGGGCGGTGCGATCGCCCTGGGCCACCCGCTGGGAGCCACGGGTGCCATCCGCGCCGCCACCGTGGTGCATGCGCTGCGCCGCAAGCAGCTCAAGTACGGCATGGTCACCATGTGCGTGGGCATGGGCCAGGGCGCGGCCGGCATCTTCGAGCGCGTCTGAGCGCCGCGGGGCAGTCCATGCAAAGCAGCGAGCAGCCCGCGGTGCAATGGACGGAGATGGGCCTGCCCATCTCCGCCGGAGCCGGCCGCCTGGTGCTGCGCCAATGCCAGCCCGCGACGGGGACGGCGCTGGCGCAGGTGGTCGTGGCCCCGGCCATGGGCGTGCTGCAAAGCTATTACCAGCAGTTCGCGAGCTGGCTGGCCGAGCAGGGCTATGGCGTGACCACCTTCGACTACCGCGGCCATGGCCTGTCGCTGCAGGGGCCGCTGCGACAGGCCCGAGCCGATCTGCTGGACTGGGTGCAGGACTGCCAGCGGGTTGCCGAGCAGCTCAGGCAGCAGTTTCCGGACCAGGCCCTGATCTGGATAGGCCATAGCGTGGGCTCGCAGCTGCCGGGGCTGGCGCCGGGCGCACTGCCCATCAACGGCCTGCTGTCCGTGGGCAGCGGCAGCGGCTACTGGCGCGACAACGCGGCGCCGACCCGGCGTCTGGCAAGGCTGTTCTGGTGGGGCGTGGCGCCGCTGGTCACGGCTTTGTGCGGCGGCTTTCCGGGGCGCAAGCTGGGCATCATCGGCGACCTGCCCGGTGGCGTGCTCTGGCAATGGCGGCGCTGGTGCCTGAACCCCGACTACGGCATAGGTGCGGAAGGGCTCTGGGCCGCCGAGGCCTATGCGACGGCGCGCTATCCGCTGCATGCGCTGTACTTCGAAGACGACGAGATGATGTCGCTGGCCAGCGTGCAATCGCTGCTGGGCTGGTACAAGAACGCCCCGAGCCTGCTGGAGCGCGTGGACCCGGCGCTCGCCCCTTCGGGCCGCATAGGCCATATGGGGTATTTCCGAGAGGAAATGCGTGAGCTACTGTGGCGGCCGCTGTTGCCGCTGCTGCAGAGCTGGCGCCTGGGCGAGGGCGGCCCGGGCAAACCCTTGTTCGGGCCGCCAAAGTCACCTGCTTGACGGCTTTTCTTCCCGGCTTTGCGCAACACTGAGATCCATGAGCACAGACATCCATCCTCTTGATCGCGCCATCGCCCTGGTGTCCACGGGAGCGCCGGGCCGCTACCAGGCACAGGCCGCGCGGGATTACTGGAACATGGTGGGCCCCTATGGCGGCATCACGGCGGCCGCGCTGGTGCAGGCCATGCAGCAGCATCCGCAATGCCTGGGCGACCCCGTGTCCATCACCGTCAACTATGCGGCGGCCGTGGGCGCCGGGGCTTTCGAGATCGACGCCGACCCCGTGCGCACCAACCGCTCCACCCAGCACTGGCTGCTGACGGTGAGGCAGGCCGGCGAGGACGGCAGCATGCAGGTGGTGACCACGGCCACGGCCGTGACGGCGGTGCGCCGCCAGACCTGGAGCGCGACCGACGCCCCCATGCCCGATGTCAGGCCTGCCGCCGAGGTGCAGCGCGCACCGGCCCTGGTCGAGGCGGTGGAATGGCTCAAGCGCTACGAGATGCGCTTTGTGGATGGTGTTCTGCCCCCGCACAGCGATGGCGCCGAGCGCGACAGCTGCACCCGGCTCTGGGTGAGGGACAATCCGCCGCGTCCGCTGGATTTCGCATCGCTGGCTGCGGTCGCCGATGTGTTCTATCCGCGGGTATGGCTGCGCCGCGCCGCGCGCGTGCCGGCGGGCACGGTGTCCATCACCGTGTACTTCCACACGGGGCGTGACGAGCTGGCCGCCGTGGGCGAGAGTCCGCTGCTGGCGCAGGCGCGCGGGCAGGAGTTCCGCAACGGCTTTTTCGACCAGACGGCCCAGCTGTGGAGCGAATCCGGCCTGATGCTGGCCACCAGCCATCAGATTGTTTATTACAAGGAATAGGGCGCCGCGAGCGGCGCTTTCAGATTCACCCTAACCAGGCAAGACCATGAGCGAAACCCAGGACATTCTGGTGCACACCGAAGACGGCGTGCGCACCATCACCTTCAACCGTGTGGACAAGAAGAACTCCATCACCGAGGCCATGTACACCCAGATGGCGGATGCGCTGGCCTCGGCCAAGGCCGATGCGGCCGTGCGGGTGGTGGTGTTCCAGGGCGATGTCGCCATCTTCAGCGCCGGCAACGATATTGCCGACTTTCTCAAGCAGGCGGCCACGCCCGGCGCCATGGGCGGCGATGCGCCGGTATGGCGTTTCCTGCAGGAAATCTCGGCCTTTCCCAAGCCGCTGATCGCTGCGGTCTGCGGCCCGGCCGTGGGCATAGGCACCACGCTGCTGCTGCACTGCGATCTGGTCTACGCGGGCGACAACGCGGCCTTCTCCCTGCCTTTCATCAACCTCGGCGTCTGCCCCGAGGCCGCCTCCAGCCTGCTGCTGCCGCAGATGCTGGGCTATCACCGCGCGGCCGAGGCGCTGCTGCTGGGCGAGCCCTTCATGGCCGAGGCCGCGCTCGAGGTGGGCCTGGTCAACCGCGTGGTGCCGCCCAGCGAATGCAATGCGCTGGCTCAGGCCCAGGCCAAGAAGCTGGCGCGCAAGCCCCTGTCCTCGCTGATGGAAACCAAGCGTTTGATGAAGGGCGGCCAGGCCAGGGCCGTGGGCGAGCGCATCGCGGAAGAGGGTGCGGTCTTCGCACGCATGCTGCGCGAACCCGCGGCCAAGGAAGCGCTGACCGCATTCATGGAAAAACGGCACCCAGACTTCAGCAAGTGCTGAAGGCTGAGCAGCAACACGAGCGCAGCGAGGGGGCGGGTTTCAGCAAAAACGGCACCCGGACTTCAGCCAGTGCTGCAGGCTGCCGCGCCGGCGGCGCGAGCGCATTGAGTTGACCGCGCCAAGCGTGGCGCGCGCACCGGGGGCCGGCGTCTGCCCCGGTGCTTCTCGAGCAGGTTTATGACATCCCAAACTCCCCAGTCCCGTAAAGAGGCCCAGGCTGCGGCCGAGGCCGTGCAGTTCGAGCCAGAGTTCATCGCCGGTCTGCGCGAGATTTTCGAGCGGCGCGTGGCCTTCAACCAGACCATAGGGCTCAAGATCGGCGAGATCACGCCCACGCTGGTGCAAGGCCATCTGGCCATGCGTCCCGAGCTGATCGGACATGCGGCCTACGAGCGCATCCATGGCGGCGTGATCAGCGCGGGGCTGGATTCCATGGGCGGGCTGGCCGTGATGGCGGCGATTGCGGCGCGCCATATGGACGACTCGCCCATGCAGCGCCTGCACCGCTTTTCGCGGCTGGGCACCATAGACCTGCGCGTGGACTATATGCGTCCCGGCATAGGCCAGGAATTCCTGCTCACCGCCAAGGTGATCCGCCTGGGCTCGCGCGTGGCCAATACCCAGATGGAGTTCCTGTCCGCCGATGGCGAGTTGCTGTCCACGGGCACGGCGGCCTATATCGTCTCCTGAAATAAGAGCGCCCGGCGCTTTCTGCTTCTGGGCTGGCGGCGCAAATGCTGCCAGATCCTTCATTTTGTGAGTTCAGGCAATGCCTGCAAGTAGTTGAAACTTGTGAAAGCTTTGCTTACCGATATTGCGAGATGGCGGCAAATGTAGTCGCCGGCACTGCCTAGGATACGGTTTTTCTGACAAGGAGATTCCTGCAATGGCTGTGCAAAACCCGTTCTTTGGCAAGCGCGATAGCGACAGTTTTTCTTCCCGCAATTCCATGACGGGGTCGTCCGCAGGCAGTGCCGGCACGGGCAGCAATCTGGGCAGTTCCTTGAGCGGCAGCGTCTCGTCTTCCCCGAGCTCGCTGCGCGCCACGACGCCGCCGGCCGCACCCGCACCCTCGTCCGAAGGTGCGGGCGGCAGCAAGCTCACCGTGGGGCCGAACATCAAGCTCAAGGGCGTGGAAATCACCGACTGCGACACCCTGGTGGTGGAGGGCACGGTGGAGGCCACCATGAATTCGCGCGTCATCAAGATCGCGGAGCACGGCGCTTTTCACGGCACGGCGGAGATCGACATTGCCGAGATCCACGGCAAGTTCGACGGCACGCTCACCGTGCGCGAGAAACTGGTGATCTACGGCTCGGGCAAGGTCAGCGGCAAGATCCGCTATGGCAAGGTGGTGATCGAGGAAGGTGGCGAGCTTACGGGGCAGATCGAGGCGGGCAGGGTGACCGGCAGCGCCTCGGCGGGCAAGGCCGCGAGCGGCACGGAGAGCGTCTCCGTCGGCATCTGAGTCTCTCCAGCACAGGCCATGAAAAAAGCGACCCATGGTCGCTTTTTTCATGGCGGCTGCGGGCCTCAGCTCTTCAGGGCCTGTGCCGCGATCTTCTCGCGCCAGGCACGGGTCTGCTCGGTATCCGGCAGGGCCTGGGGCTTGCCCGTGGCATCTATGGCCACATAGGTCAGGCGCGCTTCCGTGACCTTCACATACTTGCCCTGGTCCGAGAAGCGCTCCGCAAACACCTCCACGTCCACGGCCACCGAGGTACGGCCCACATGCTGGACGCCGGCATAGAACGACAGAATGTCGCCCACGCGCACGGGCTGCTTGAAGATGAACTCGTTGACGGCCACCGTCACCATGCGCGTGTGGCTGATGCGCTGGGGCAGGACGGAGCCGGCCAGGTCCACCTGAGCCATGACCCAGCCGCCGAAGATGTCGCCGTTGGCGTTGACATCGGCCGGCATGGGGACGACTTTGAGAACCAGTTCCTTGTCTTCGGGCAAAGGCTGGGAGGGAAGGTCTGGACGAGGTGGCATTGGCACAATGGGAGAAAACAGAACTTCCCGAATTGTCCCAAATGCGCCGTGATAGTGGTTCCTCTAAGGATTTACCCTTAATCTCAACATCGACTTCCCAGGACTGGAGCGCGCTCAGGCGCCTGCTGCCCTATCTCTGGGAGTACAAGTGGCGCGTGCTGGCGGCCCTGCTGTTCATGGTGGGCGCCAAGCTGGCCAATGTGGGCGTGCCGGTGCTGCTCAAGCATCTGGTCGATGCGCTGGACATCAAGGCCGGCCAGGTGCAGGCGCTGCTGGTGGTGCCGGTAAGCCTGCTGCTGGCCTACGGGCTGCTGCGCGTTTCCTCGACCCTGTTCACCGAGCTGCGCGATCTGGTCTTTGCCAAGGCCACGCAGGGGGCGTCGCGCTCGATCGCGCTATCGACCTTCGAGCATCTGCATGCTTTGAGCCTGCGCTTCCATCTGGAGCGCCAGACCGGCGGCATGACGCGCGACATAGAGCGCGGCGTGCGCAGCACCGAGTCTCTGATTTCGTATTCGCTGTATTCCATACTGCCCACGCTGATCGAAATGGGTCTGGTGCTGGGCATTCTGGCGCTGCGCTTCGACGTCTGGTTTGCGCTCATCACGCTGGCGGCCCTGGTCTTCTACATCGCTTTCACGGTGACGGTGACCGAGTGGCGCACGCGCTTCAGAAAGGAAGCCAATGCCCAGGAGTCCGCGGCCCATACCAAGGCCATAGATTCGCTGCTCAATTACGAAACCGTCAAATACTTCAACAACGAGAAGTTCGAGGCCGAGCGCTACGACGAAAACCTCGAAAAGCTGCGCCGCGTGCGGCTCAAGAGCCAGACCACGCTGTCCATGCTCAACTGCGGCCAGCAGCTCATCATCGGCGCGGCGCTGGTGGCCATACTCTGGCGCGCCACCCAGGGCGTGGTCGATGGACGTTTGACGCTGGGCGATCTGGTCATGATCAATGCCTTCATGATCCAGCTCTATATCCCGCTGAATTTCCTGGGCGTGATCTACCGCGAGATCAAGCAAAGTCTCGCCGATCTGGAACGCATGTTCACGCTCATGGACAAGGAGCGCGAAGTGGCCGATGTGCCCGGCGCCCAGCCCCTGCATACCGGCAACCGGCCGCCCGAAGTGCGCTTCGAGCATGTGCAGTTTGCCTATGACCCGGCGCGGCCGATTCTGCACGATGTGAGCTTCACGATTCCCGCGGGCAAGACCGTGGCCGTGGTCGGCCCATCGGGCTCGGGCAAGAGCACGCTGGCACGGCTGCTGTTCCGCTTCTACGACGTGCAGAGCGGCCAGGTGCGCATCGCGGGCCAGGACATCCGCAGCGTGACCCAGGCCAGCGTGCGCGCCGCCGTGGGCATAGTGCCGCAGGACACGGTGCTGTTCAACGACACGGTGGAATACAACATTGCCTACGGCCAGCCCGGCGCCTCGCACGAGCAGGTGGTGGCCGCGGCCAGGGCGGCGCGCATCCATGACTTCATCGAGGCCACGCCCCAGGGCTATGCGACGCGCGTGGGCGAGCGCGGCCTCAAGCTATCGGGCGGCGAAAAGCAGCGTGTGGCGATTGCGCGCACCCTGCTCAAGAACCCGCCGATACTGATCTTCGACGAGGCCACCTCGGCGCTGGATTCGGCCAACGAGCGCGCCATCCAGAACGAGCTGCGCAGCGCCGCCCAGGGCAAGACCTCGCTGGTGATTGCGCACCGCCTGTCCACCGTGGTCGAGGCCCATGAAATCCTGGTCATGGAGGGCGGCCGCATCATCGAGCGCGGCACGCACGAGGCCTTGCTGGCCGCGGGCGGGCGCTATGCGCAGATGTGGAATCTGCAGCTCAATCAGCCCGAGACGCTGGCCGAGACCGAGTAGCCAGCACTGCTTCTGCAAGCCGCCTCCCGGGGCGGCTTTTTTTCGCCCCTGCATTGCTGATATGTATACATTTAGATAGGTGTTTTCCCTTGTAATTGCAAAGAAAATGCCATTTATTGATTTTTATGTATACATTCATTCCATAGAACAGCTACGCAGAAACATGACAAAAGCCATAGCCCCGGCTCCCATCGCCGAAGAAAGCCACTCCCAGGTTGTGAAGGTGCAGCTGCAGCTGCGCGAGATGATCCTGGCCGGAGAACTGGCGGCCGGGGAGCGCATCGCCGAGCTGGCCATCGTGGAGCGGCTGGGCATTTCCAGAACCCCGATTCGCGCGGCGCTGATGCGTCTGGAGCAGGAGGGCATGCTCGAAGCCATGGCCGGCGGGCGCGGCTACCGCGTGCGGGTGTTTTCCGAGGCCGATGTCTCAGATGCCATCGAGCTGCGCGGCACGCTAGAGGGCCTGGCCGCGCGCCTGGCCGCCGAGCGCGGCGTCAATGCCCAGCTGCTGGCGCGCGCCACGCGCTGCCTGGATGCCATAGACCGCGTGCTCGATGCCGCGGGCTGGGGCGACGAAGCTTTTTCGCGCTATGTGGCGCTGAATTCCGAATTCCACGACGTGCTGCTCGAGATGTCGGGCAGCGCCTTCATGCAGCGCGAGCTGGAGCGGGTCAAGCGCTTGCCGTTCGCATCGCCCTCGGGTTTCGTGGTCGCGCGTGCGGAATCTCCGCGTGCGCATCGCAGCCTGATGCTGGCGCAGGAGCAGCACCGGCAGGTGCTTGAGGCCATAGAGCAGCGCGAGGGCGCGCGCGCCGAAGCGCTGATGAAGGAGCACTCGCGCATCGCCCGGCGCAATCTGCGCGAGGCCATGGAATCACCGGAAACCGCGGGCGTTCCGGGCGCCCAGCTGATTCGCGCCGGACGCTGAAGCCGGCCCTGCCGCGGCCCGTGCCGCCGGCCTGAACACCACAAAGACAAGGAGACCCTCGATGAGCAATCACAAGCCCAGCACCTTCCCACGCAATACCTGGTACGTGGCCGCGAAAGCGGCCGAAGTCCAGGACCAGCCCCTGGGCCGCCAGATCTGCGGCGAGCGCATGGTTTTCTACCGCGCCCTGGAAGGGCGGATCGCGGCAGTCGAGGACTTCTGCCCGCACCGTGGCGCGCCGCTGTCCCTGGGCCGGGTCTGCGAGGGCAAGCTGGTCTGCGGCTATCACGGCCTGGAGATGGGCTGCGACGGCAAGACCATCGCCATGCCGGGCCAGCGCGTGCGCGGCTTTCCGGCCATCAAGAGCTATGCGGTCGAGGAGCGTTACGGCTTCATCTGGGTCTGGCCCGGCGACAGGGAGCAGGCCGACGCGGCGCTGATCCCGCAGCTGCAATGGCATGACAACCCCGAGTGGGCCTACGACGGCGGCCTGTTCCATATCAAGGCCGACTACCGGCTGATGATAGACAACCTCATGGATCTCACGCACGAGACCTATGTGCATGCCAGCACCATCGGTCAGGCCGAGATCGACGAGACGCCTTGCAAGACCGAGGTCCATGGCGAGGCCGAGGTCGTGACCAGCCGCTTCATGGCAGATATTCCCGCGCCGCCGTTCTGGCAGATGGCGCTGCGCAGCAACGGCCTGGCCGACGACGTGAGCGTGGACCGCTGGCAGATCTGCCGCTTCACGCCGCCCAGCCATGTGATGATCGAGGTCGGCGTGGCCCATGCGGGCCAGGGCGGCTACGAGGCGGCCGACGCGCACAAGGTCTACAGCGTGGTCGTGGACTTCATCACGCCCGAGACCGAGGGCTCCATGTGGTACTTCTGGGGCATGGCGCGCAAGTTCAATCCCGGTGACGCGGCGGTCACCGAGCAGATCCGCGCGGGCCAGCACAAGATCTTCAGCGAGGATCTCGAAATGCTGGAGCTGCAGCAGCGCAATCTGGACGACTATCCCGAGCGCCAGCTGCTCAAGCTCAACATCGATGCGGGCGGTGTGCAGTCGCGCAAGATCATCGAGCGTTTGATCGCCGACGAGCAGCCGCTGCGCGCGGCGGCGGTGGCATAAGCGGCCGGCGTGCAGGAATGAGCATGTCCCTGAATGCGGTAATCTCGAAGGCTGTCCCATCGCTAGCCTTTGTTTCGCCGCAGCATGCCATCTCCCGCCCCCGACCTGCTTTCCCTGGACCTCTACGACCAGCCCGGCCATCTGATCCGGCGCGCGCAGCAGATCGCCACGCAGCTGTTCCGCGATGTGCTCGGGCCCGATGTGACGCCGGTGCAGTACGCCATCCTGCGCATGCTGCAGGAGTCACCGGGCATAGACCAGGTGACGCTGGCGCGGCTGGTGGCGCTGGACAACTCGACCACGGCCGACATCGCCGCACGCCTGGAGAGCAAGGGCTGGATTCACCGCGAGATCCTGCCGCGGCGCCAGCGCCGCCTGAGTCTCACGGCCGAGGGCGAGGCCATGCTGGCTTCCTTCGTGCCAATGTGCACGAGCTGCGCCAGCGCATGCTCTCGGCACTGGAGCCAGAGGAACAGGCGGAGTTCAAGCGCCTGCTGCGCAAGTTCGTGCAGCTGCACGATGCCGGCGAAGCCGCGGCCGAGCCGGATTCCGCCACGGACCGCAAATAACCGCAGTCCGCGGTCTGCCCGCGCCGGGTGCGGGTCCCCAGGCGCCATGACGGACTAGTCACGGCGCGGGAAATCCCTGGCTGCATGCAAATCTTCATTCAGTAAACTGAATGAGATTCAGTATGCTGAATTAGAAAAGAAAACCACAGGAGACAACCATGAAACTGCGTATTCCCCGAACTCGGCCCGCAAGCGGCGCACAACCTTTGATGCAGGAGGTGCAGCCATGAGCCAGAACCTGCGCGCGCATCTGGATCAGCGGCCCATGACCGTGTTCCAGTGGTCTGTAGTCGGGGTCTGCATGGCCCTCAACATGATCGACGGCTTTGACGTGCTGGTCATGGCCTTCACCGCTTCCTCCGTCTCGTCGCACTGGAAGCTCAGCGGCGCCGAGCTGGGCTTTCTGCTCAGCGCGGGCCTGTTCGGCATGGCCGCAGGATCGCTGCTGCTGGCCCCCTGGGCCGACAAGCTCGGGCGCCGTCCCTTGATCCTGGCCTGCCTGGCGATTTCGGGCGTGGGCATGCTGGCCTCGGCCTGGAGCCAGACGCCGACGCAGCTGGCCGCGCTGCGCGTGCTCACGGGCCTGGGCGTGGGCGGCATTCTGGCCTGCAGCAATGTGATTGCCAGCGAATATGCGTCCCAGCGCTGGCGCAGCCTGGCCGTGACCCTGCAGTCCACCGGCTATGCACTGGGCGCCAGCATAGGCGGCAGCATTGCGGTCTGGCTGCTCGCCCACCAGGGCTGGCGCTCGGTCTTCATGTTCGGCGGCGCCTGCACGCTGGCGGTGTTCGTGATCGCCTGGTTTGCGCTGCCGGAGTCGCTGGACTTTCTGCTGGCCCGCCGCCCCAAGGGCGCACTGGAACGGCTGAATGCGCTGATGGTGCGACTCGGCCTGCCGGCGCTGGCCTCCATGCCTGCGGCCGACGCCGGGGGCGCGGCCAAGCCGCGCGGCCCTCTGCAGCTGTTCTCCGCGGGTCTGCGCCGGCCCACGCTGCTGGTCTGGCTGTCCTTTTTCTCGGTGATGTTCGGCTTTTACTTCGTGATGAGCTGGACGCCCAAGCTGCTGGCCGCGTCGGGGCTCACGGCGGAGCAGGGCGTGACCAGCGGCGTGTTGCTGAGCCTGGGCGGCATTCTGGGCGCCACGCTGCTGGGCCTGCTGGCGGCGCGCTTTGCGATTCACCGCGCTCTGGCGGTCTTCATGCTGATCACGGCCGTGCTGCTGTGCTTTCTGGTCGGCAGCTCCGGCGCGCTCTGGGTGTCGTATGCACTGGCTTTTCTGATCGGCGTCTTTGTGAACGGCTGCGTGGCCGGCCTGTATGCGATCGCCCCCGCTGTCTACGGCAGCGAGGTGCGCGCCACCGGCGTGGGCTGGGGCATAGGCGTGGGACGCATAGGCGCCATCGTCTCGCCGCTGGTGGCGGGCGGATTGCTCGATGCGGCCTGGTCGCCGAGCCAGCTGTATGTGGGCTATGGCGTGGCCTTTGTGTTCGCGGCCGTCATCGTCTCGCTGCACCGCATCGAAGGTCCCTCGGCCTCCCGTTCCGGCAATGGCGGCGCGGCCGCGCTGGCCGCGCACTGAGCACCAACAGGAGACACCATGACTCAAACCGTTCAGGCGCCGCTGGCATCGCTGCCGTCTTTTCCGCTGGACCAGTGGTATGTGGCGGGCTTTTCCTGGGAACTCAAGGATGCGCCGCTGGCCCGCACCCTGCTGGGCCAGCCCCTGGTGCTGTTTCGCACCGCCGACGGCCAGGTTGCTGCGCTGGAGGACCGCTGCTGCCACCGCGAGCTGCCGCTGTCCTGCGGCACCGTGGAGGGCAGAGGGCTGCGCTGCGGCTACCACGGGCTGCTGTTCGACCATGGCGGGCGCTGCCTCGAAATTCCCGGCCAGGAACGCATTCCGGCCAAGGCCTGCGTCAAGTCCTTCGAGCTGCGCGAGCGCGACCAGATCCTCTGGATCTGGATGGGCTCCACGCCCGATTCACGGCCTGCCGCGGAGCCGCCGGCCTATGCGGTGCACAGCGATCCGGACTACCGCTTCGGCGGCGGCGTCTATCACTACGATGCGCCCTACCAGCTGATCCACGACAACCTGCTGGACCTCAGCCATCTGGGCTATGTCCACCTCAAGACCATAGGCGGCAACGCCAGCATCCATATGAATGCCGAGCTCAAGGTCAGCCAGGAAGGGGACTCGGTCAAAGTCGTGCGCTGGATGCCCGACTCCGAGCCGCCGCCGACCTATGCGGCGGCCTGGCCCTTCGCGGGGCGCATCGACCGCTGGCAGGAGGTCGAGTTCCATCCCTCGCATGTGCGCATCTGGACCGGCGCCATGGACAAGGACGCGGACCGGCTCGACAACCCGCAGCGCCAGGGTTTCCACATGCGCGGCTTTCACGGCGTGACGCCGGAGACCGAGACCACGGCCCATTACTTCTGGACCATCGCCACCAATCCGCATCCCGAGATGCAGGACCCGACCCAGCTGGTGATCGATCAGACGGCGGCCACCTTCGAGGAAGACAAGGTGGTGATCGAGGCCCAGTTCCGCAACCAGCAGCGTTTTGGCCCGCGCTCCCAGATCGACATCCATGTGGACGTCGGGCCCAACCGCGCGCGGCGCGTCATAGAGCGCCTGCGCGCAGCCAGTGCCAAGGCCCGGGAGGGTGTGGCGCCGGCATGAGCAAGGAAGAGAAAGCATCCCCATGAGTCAAGACACCACCCTCGAGGTGCGCATTGCGCGCAAGCAGGCCGAGGCCCAGGATATCTGCAGCCTGGAGCTGCTGCCGCTGGACGGTCAAAGCCTGCCCGCCTTCGGCGCGGGCGCGCATATCGATGTGCACCTGCCCGGCGGCCTGGTGCGCCAGTATTCGCTGAGCAACGACTGCGCCGAGGCCGACCGCTATGTGATCGCCGTGCTGCGCGAGCCCGCCTCGCGCGGCGGATCGGCCGCCGTGCACGAGCAGCTGCAGGCCGGCCAGCAGATCACGATCAGCGCGCCGCGCAACCATTTCGCCCTGCATTCCCGGGCGCAGAAGCACCTGCTGCTGGCCGGGGGCATAGGCATCACGCCGATTCTGGCCATGGCGCGCCAACTGGCGCGCGAGGGTGCGGATTTCGAGCTGCATTACAGCGCCAGAGCGCGCGAACGCATGGCTTTTGCCGCCGCCATCGAGTCCGCCACCTGGGCTGGGCGGGCGCGCCTGCATGTGGATGATGCCGGCGGCAAGCCGCAGCTGGACCTGGTCGCGCTGCTGGCCCAGGTCAGCCCGGAAACCCATTTGTATGTCTGCGGCCCCAAGGGCTTTATGGATGCGGTGCTGGCCACGGCCAGGGCTGCTGGCTGGCCTCAGGAACAGCTGCACTACGAGTTCTTTGCGGGCGAGGTGGAGCGCCGCGAGGACGACGCAAGCTTCGAGGTCGAGGTGGCCAGCACTGGTCAGGTGGTGCGCGTGAAGCCCGAGCAGACCGTGGTCCAGGCGCTGGAGTCCATAGGCGTCTGCGTGCAGACCTCGTGCGAGCAGGGCGTTTGCGGCACCTGTTTGACGCGGGTGCTGGCGGGCGAGCCCGACCATAGGGATATGTACCTGACCGAGGAGGAGCAGGCCGCCGGCGACCAGTTCATGCCCTGCTGCTCGCGCGCCAGATCGGCAAGGCTGGTGCTTGAGCTGTGAGCTCGGCGAATCGCTAAAGAGAGGAGGTGTACCGCACCGATACCGACGCTAGAGAACCCATAGAGATTCGAAAAATTCATAAAACGGAGACAAGAAATGTTGAGAAAAATTGCCGGAGCCATCGCGCTCATGGGCCTGGGAGGGCTCGCCCAGGCGCAATCGTCAGTCCAGATCTACGGCATCCTGGACACGGCCGTCGAAACCATGAACAACGTGGGGGCGAGCCGCTCCACCCTCACGCGCATGCCCAATCTCTCGGGCAGCGTGCCTTCACGCCTGGGCTTTCGCGGCCGCGAGGATCTGGGCGGGGGCTTGAGCGCCGCCTTCACGCTGGAGATGGGCATCGCCCCCGACTCCGGCACCTTCAACCAGGGCGGTCGCGGTTTCGGCCGCCAGTCCTTCGTCAGCCTCAACGGTCCCTGGGGCTCGCTGGGGCTGGGCCGCCAGTACACCATGCTGTTCTGGTCCGTGCTCGATGCCGACGTGATCGGTCCGAGCCTGCACAGCATGGCCAGCCTGGATAACTACTTTCCCAATGCGCGTGCCGACAATGCGATCTCCTACAAGGGCACGTTCTCGGGCCTGACGATAGGCGCGACCTACAGCTTCGGCCGCGATGCCGTCAATGCCGGCCCCAGCCCTGCGGGCACCAACTGCGCGGGCGAAAGCAGCACCGACGCCAAGACCTGCCGCGAGTGGTCCGCCATGCTCAAGTACGACGCGGCCGCATGGGGGGCCGCACTGGCCTATGACGAGCTGCGCGGCGGCCCCGGCGCTTTCGCGGGACTGAGCAGCAGCGACAAGGCCGACAAGCGCACCATGCTCAACGGCTATGTGAAGCTTGGCAGCGCCAAGATCGGCGGCGGCTATATGCGCCGCAAGAACGACGGCTATATCGCCTCGCCGCGCAACGACCTGTGGTTTGTGGGTGTGAGCTACCCCATGGGCCAGTGGACGCTGGATGCCCAGTACAACCAGCTCAAGTACAAGGACAACGCGGACAAGGGCCAGCAGCTGGTGCTGCGCGGCACCTACAACCTGTCCAAGCGCACGGCGGCCTATGCCTCGCTGGGCTATATGAAGAACAGCGGCAACGCGGCCTTTGGCGCCAGCAGCGCCCAGGCCGGAGGAACGCCGCTGCCGGGCGTGAACCAGACGGGCTTCGGCATGGGTCTGCGTCACGCGTTCTGAGCGCGATGCCGGCGTCGGCCGGCATCTGTGCGGCAGTGTCCCTGGTTGCGACGGCGGCACGGGGCAGGCTGCACAATGCCGGTTTGTTTCTTTTCGCTGGCGGGTTCGCGCCCATGTCCGCCGGCCGAGTTCCCATGAAGCCAGTCCTGCTTGTTCTGAATCTCCAGGTTCCCGCCCATCTGCTGCAGATGGCACAGGCCTTTCCCGATTTTGATGTGATCTATGCGCCCGAGGCCGAGCAGGCCGAAGCTGCAATTGCCGAACACGGTGAGCGCGTGCGCAGCGTCTGCACGATAGGCGCCACGGGCCTGTCGGCCGCGCAGATGCAGCGCATGCCTGAGCTGGCCCTGGTCTGCGCCATGGGCGCCGGTTACGAGAACATCGACGTGGCCTATGCCAAGGCCCATGGCATTGCCGTGGGCAACGGCGTGGGCACCAACGACGAATGCGTGGCCGATCACGCCATGGGCCTGCTGATTGCGGCCGTGCGCGGCATCGTGAAGCTGGACAAGGCCACGCGCGCGGGCGTGTGGCGCTCGGCCATGCCGCTGCCGCCCAATGTCTCTGGCAAGCGTCTGGGCATTCTGGGTCTGGGCACGATAGGCGCCAAGATCGCCAAGCGCGCGGCCGCATTCGACATGGAGATCGGCTATCACAACCGCAAGCCGCGCGAGGGCGTGGACTATCGCTATTTCGATGAGCTGCTGGCACTGGCGACCTGGGCCGATGTGCTGCTGGTGGCCACGCCCGGCGGCGCTTCCACCCGCCATCTGATCGACGCGCCGGTGCTGGCCGCCCTGGGCGAGCAGGGCGTGGTAGTGAATATCGCGCGCGGCTCCGTGATCGACACCCAAGCCCTGGCCGAGGCCTTGCGTGCGGGCCGGCTGGCCGGTGCCGGCCTGGATGTCTACGAGAGCGAGCCTTTGCCGCCCCAGGAGCTTATAGATCTCGACTCCGTGGTGCTGACTCCCCATGTGGGCGGCTGGTCGCCAGAGGCCGTACAGAACTCGGTGGATCGCTTCATCGCCAATATGCGCCACCACCTCGACGGGAAACCGCTGGTCTCGCCGATCTAGCCCGGCGCCGGTTCAGCGGCCTAGGGCCGCTGCCAGATGCAGCAGGCCCAGGGCCAGGCAGATGGCCGACGAAACTATCCAGAACCTGGCGCTGTTGCCTTGGAAAAAAGGCCTGAGCCAGGGCGCGGCCGCGGCTCTGGCAAGAAAGACGGCGCCGGCCAGGACCAGAGTCGGACGCAGTCCGGGCAGAGGGCCTAGCAGGCCGGCACCCGACAGAGCGTACGCGGCCAGCAGTGACAGCAGGGCGCCTATGGCTGCCGAGATCACGGGCGGATACCAGTGGCCGGCCTCGGCCAGCCGTGCCAGGCGTTCACCAGCACCCAGCAGACGCAACCCAGGAGCGCCCCAGAATATGCAGGCGAAATGCGCGACCGCGGCGGCCGCATCCAGCATTGCAGCGGTTATTGAAGAGAGGCGGGCGAGCTCCTGCATGGCTTAGCGCAGCAGCAGTGCCAGCAGACCCGCGGCCAGCAAGCATAGCGCGCTCAGCAGCCCGCGCCTTGGCACCGAGAACCAGCAGGCGCGTGCTATCCACAGATAGCCGGCCGCCATGGCCAGCGCCCAGATGGCCAGCAGAGGATGGCCGGCAAACAGCCGGACATCGCTGACGGCGAGTCCAGCAAGCATGGTGCCAAAGCCGATCGCACCTAGGCTGTGGCTGGCATTGAAGCCCAGCCAGGCGCGCCACATATCGGTCTCCTGCGTGATGTGCATGGGTGTGCGGCGCATGGCCGCGATAAGTGCGGGATCAACGGGATCCAGGCGCTGGCCGCGCAACGTGTAGAGCAGGTGGACGGCACCCAGCGCAGTCATCAGCAGGCCTGCGAGCGCGATCAGCGTGGCGGGCCAGTTCATATGCGGGCCTCGCGTGGCCTGTTGTGCGGTGATTGGTTGGGCATGGTTCTGTTGGAGCAAGGCGGTGGAAGACAATGTAGTCGCTAAACTCGTGGCCGAAAACTCGTCTTGAGCTCAGGTTTTGCCATATGCGTTCCACTTCACCAAAAACACCGGTACCTACCAATAGAAGAAGGCCCGTGCAGGAGCGTTCCCAACGCACGGTGGCCGCCATTTTGCAGGCTGCGGCTCAGATTCTGGTCAAGGAGGGCGAGGCCGCGCTCACGACCAACTGCATCGCCGAGCGCGCCGGAGTTTCCATAGGCACGCTCTACCAGTATTTTCCGGACAAGCGGGCGGTCTGCCAGGCGCTGGTGGATGGACAGCGACGCGAAGCCATCGCCGCCATCGAAGCCTGGCTGGACCAGGCCTCGCGCGAGCAACTGCCGGCCGCGCAGGTGGCCAGGGGCGTAGTCGCATGCATCATCGACGGATTTGCGGGCCGCACGCCGGCGCAACGCAAGCTGGCGCGCTTTGCCTGGCGCCAGGATGGGGACGAGAGCATCGCGCTGTCCATGCGCGAGACCGCCGAGCGCATGGCCGCCCATCTGCAGCGCTGGGGCGGCCCGTCGCTGTCCTATGCGCGGCTCTATGTCGCCACGCGCGCCGTGCTTGGCACGGTGCGCTTTGCGGCGCTGGAGGGCTCGCCGCTGATCGCCTCGGGCGTGCTTGAGGAGCTGCTGTGCGAGATGGGGAGCAGCATGCTGCTGGAGCCTGCGGCCGAATAAAAAATCCCCGCGCGGAGAACTCCGGCGGGGATTTGCGATGAGAGCCGGCCCGGTTTACTTCTGGCTGGCGGCGATGGCTTTCTCGGCCTTGTCCACCAGGGAGGCGCCGACCTGGCTTTTCCACTTTTCATAGACGGGGCGGGTGGCCTTGACGAAGGCTTCGCGCTCGGCGGCATTGGGCGTGGTCACGGTCACGCCCAGGCCGGCCAGCTCCTTGAGCAGGGGCTTGTCGGCCTCCACCAGACCCTTGCGCGCGATGGCGATTTCTTCCTTGGCGGCATCCAGCGCGGCCTGGCGCACGATGTCCTGATCGGCCTTGCTCCAGCTGCTCCAGATGTCCTTGTTGACCACGAAGATCAGCGGATCGTTCATATAGCCCCACATGGTCATGTGCTTCTGACCCACGGACTGCAGCTTGGCCGCCATATAGACCGAGACGGGGTTCTCCTGGCCGTCCACGGCGCCGCTGGCCATGGCGGGCTGGGCATCGGCCCAGCTCATCTGTGTGGGGTTGGCACCCAGGGCCGTGAAGGTGTCGAGGAACAGCGGCGAGCCCACGACGCGCACCTTCATGCCCTTGAGGTCGGCAGGCGTCTTGATCGCATGCTTGGAGTTGGAGATTTCGCGGTAGCCGTTCTCGCCCCAGGCCAGAGGCACGACGCCGCCTTTTTCCAGGGTCTTGAAGATTTCCTGGCCCACTTCGCCCTGGGTCACGGCATCCACGGCCTTGAAGTTGGGGAACAGGAAAGGCATGGAGAACAGGTTCAGCGACTTGACCTGGGGCGACCAGTTGATGGTCGAGCCCACGGCCATGTCGATCACGCCCTGGCGCAGCGCCGAGAACTCGCGCGTCTGGTCGCCCTGCACCAGCGAGGTGCCCGGATAGAGCTTGATGTTGATACGGCCCTGGGTGCGCTCGCGCACCTTGTCGGCCCACAACTCGCCGCCCTTGCCCCAGGGGAAGGCCGTGCCCAGCACCAGGGACATGCGGTATTCGCTCTTGTACTTGGCCTGGGCCATGGCCATGGGCGATGCAAAGGCCAGTGCGGCGGCTGTCGCCACGGCGGATGCGAGGAAGGTACGAAGTTTCATTTGGTTTGTCTCCCTTTTAGAAACGAAAAAATGCTTTGCTTGTTTGATGCATTGCACATGGAATAAGCACGGCCCGTCTCAGCGGACACCGCGCAAGGGTCTGAGCCGGCCATGCCGCCCCGCAGCGCTGGTGTCGTCCCCCTCCCGCGAAGCGAGAGAAGGGGAAGTGGTGGGGCCGCCCAGGCAAAGCCGCTCAGGGGATCAATACCCCATCTTCGCCGGCAGCCATAGCGCCAGCTGCGGGAAGGCAATCACCAGCAGCATGACGACGAACATTGCCAGCAGCATCCAGCCCACCCAGCGCACGGTGGATTCCATGCGCACGCCGGCGATGCGGCAGCTGACCATCAGGTTCACGGCCAGCGGCGGCGTGAACTGGCCCAGTGCCACCTTGAGCGTAAGGATCACGCCGAACCACACGGGGTCCCAGTGGTAGTGGTTCATGATGGGCAGCAGCAGCGGCACGAAGATCAGGAAGATGGAGATGCCGTCGAGGAACATGCCCACGGTGATCAGCAGCAGAATCAGCAGACCCAGCACGCCGTACTCACCGAGGCCGGAGTTCACGATGGCATTGGCCACCGGGTCGATCACGCCCAGCGTGGACAGCGAGAAGGCGAAGATGCCGGCCAGCGAGACCACGAGCAGGATCACGGCAGACAGCTCGCCGGCCTCGCGCAGAATGGTGAACAGGTCGCGCAGCTTGATCGTGCGGTGGATGCACATGCCCACGAACAGGCCGTAGAACACGGCCACCACGGCGGCCTCGGTGGGCGTGAACCAGCCCATGCGCATGCCGCCCAGGATCAGCACCGGTGCGGCCAGGCCCCAGGCCGCTTCCTTGAGGCTCTTCCAGAACGGCGGGCGGGGCATGGAGGCTTCGAGTGCGCCCATCTTGTGCTTGCGCGCCATCCACACGGCGGGCACGATCAGCGCCACGCCGGCCAGCACGCCGGGCACCATGCCGGCCGCGAACAGCGCGGGCACCGAGGCCCCGGGCACCAGCACCGAATAGATGATGAAGGCCACCGAAGGCGGGATCAGAATGTCGGTCGCCGCGGCCGCTCCGACCACGCTGGCCGAGAAGCTCTTGGGATAGCCGGCACGGCTCATGGCCGCGATCATCACCCCGCCCACGGCGGCCGCATTGGCCGGACCCGAGCCCGAGATGCCGCCCAGGAACATGGCCACCGTGATGGCGACCAGGGGCAGCATGCCGGGGCCGCGGCCCACGATGGCGACGGCAAAGTTCACCAGGCGCAGCGCCACACCCGAGCGGTCGAAAATGGAGCCCACCAGCACGAACATGGGGATGGCCAGCAGCGGGTACTTGCCCAGGCCAGCATAGAAGTTCTGCGGCACGGCCAGCAGGCCGAACCACTGGGCATCGGCATTGGCCAGGGCAATGGCGGCGGCACCGGCCAGGCCCAGAGCCGCGCCTATGGGCACGCCCACGAACATCAGGCCCAGAAAGGCCACAAACAGCAGCGTGGCGATCATGCGATCTCCTTGCTGTGGTCTTTTTCCACGGGGACTTCGGGGAAGGCGCCGGGCCGGCCCTGGCGTATGAACAGGGCTAGGGCGCGGGCGGTGATCAGCGCCGACACGACGGGCAGCCAGATCGAGTACCACCACTGGGGTATGCCGATGCCGGGCGAGGTTTCCTCGAAGCGGAAATCGTCCCAGACCACGCGCACGCTGAGCACGGCGATCAGCGCGAACAGCAGCGCCACCATCAGCGAGCCGAAACGCGCCAGCGCCTTGCGGCGCGCGGCCGAGCCGCTATCGGAAAAGAATTCGATGCGGATATGCTGGTCGCGGGCCACGGCGGCCGAGCCGGCCACCAGGGCCAGCAGAATCATCAGAAAGACGGAAATTTCCTCGGTCCAGGCGAAGGAGGAATCGGTGAAATAGCGCACCAGCACATTGGCAAAGGTGATCAGTGCCAGTGCGGCCATGATGATCACGGTGAGCCAGTCTTCAAGGCGCAGCGAGCGGGGCTCGTCGGGGAGTGGGCCGGAGTCGGCCGCACCCTCGGTCTCGGGAGGGGTGGAGGACATGAACGCGGAAAGTCAGAAAAACACATATGGATCAGGGCAGGTCGCACGAATGACGTGATCTGCGCGCACTCGAGAAGAACGCCCTTGTGTAGTCCCTCGACCTTCGCGGCGTTGTGCACCGGGATGGCGTGGAGCGGGTAAGCACATCGGATGGATGTGAGCAAATATTACCAAGGTATCTATGTCTCAGGGCCCAGCTTGGGCAGCAGGCATTTCCCTAGGCCCGGCCGAGGCGCCCACGAGGCATGCTTGGCGCTGTTGCACAGTCATGGTGCAGGGCAGCGGATAATGGGAGCCTATGGAAACCAAATGGCTTGAAGATTTCGTCAGCCTGGCTGAAACCCGCAGTTTCAGCCGTTCGGCCCAACTGCGCCATGTCACGCAACCCGCGTTCTCGCGCCGCATCCAGGCGCTGGAGGCCTGGGCCGGCACCGACCTGGTCGACCGAAGCTCCTATCCCACGCGTCTGACGCCTGCGGGCAAGACCATGTACGAGCAGGCGCTGGAGATACTGCAGTCGCTGCAGAGCACGCGCACCATGTTGCGCGCCCATGTCAGCGCGGGCAAGGGCATGGTGGGGTTTGCTGTGCCCCACACCCTGGCCTTCACCTTCTTTCCCAACTGGGTCTCGGCCGTGCACGAGAAGTTCGGCCCGTTCCGCAGCCGTCTGTTCGCGCTCAATGTGCACGATGCGGTGATGCGCCTGGTGGAAGGCGGCTGCGATCTGTTGATTGCCTACTACCACTCGTCCCAGCCTTTCCAGCTGGACCCGGCCCGCTATGAAATGGTGAGCCTGGGGCATGAGGTGCTGGCACCGTATTCCAAGCCCGATGCCGAGGGCCAGCCCATCTTCACCCTGCCGGGCCGCCAGGGTCAGCCTCTGCCCTATCTGGGCTATGCGGCTGGCGCCTATCTGGGGCGGGTGACGGAGCTGATCCTCAAGGAGTCGGCCGAAGCCGTGCATCTGGAGCGGGTCTACGAGACCGATATGGCCGAAGGCCTCAAGGCCATGGCCCTCGAAGGCCATGGCGTGGCCTTCCTGCCCTATAGCGCGGTGCGCGGCGAGCTGGAAAGCGGCCGCCTGGTGCGCGCCGTGCCCGATGGCATGAACGGTTTCCAGATGGATATGGAAGTGCGTGCCTACCGCGAAAAGCCCACCGGGGATGCGCCCCAGGGCGTGGCCGCCGCGCTGTGGAACTTCCTCAAGGAGCAGGGCGAATCCGCCAGCGGCGAGGCCAAGGCCGTATAGCCTAGGGACTGTTGTTTTTTCTTCAAAAGGGCCATCTGGCCCTTTTTTTGCTTGTGTGAACGCTATGAGGTGGTTTTAAGCATTTTCTAGGTAAAAACCCTGAGGTTATGCATGGGGTTAATACCAAATATGCAAGTTGCGCATAAGGCCTTTTGCTATCGGCATTGGCTTTCCATGTAGCGAAAGCATTAGAGTTCGCAGCTTGCACAAAACGAGGTGCTGTATTGCAATGCAGGAATGAGCCGGAGAGTGGGTGTTCGCATGCTCCTACTTTCTAGGGAAAAGTCCTAGAAATGTTTGCGTTGCAGCCATCTTCATGACTGCACAATGGGGTGCAGTACATTTGTTGACGCGGCTTGTCTACCCTCACAAAGGGCAGTGCGTCGATGAGTGACAAGCGTTTTTGGGCCTTACCAATAGGAGATCCGTATGAAGAAGCATTTGTTGGCCATTGCCGTGACCGCACTGGCAGCAGGCAGCGTGTTTGCACAGGCCAATGACACCCTGGCAAAGATCAAGTCCTCCGGCAGCGTCACCCTGGGTGTGCGCGAGTCCTCCGGTCTGGGCTATACGCTGGGCAATGGCAAGTATGTGGGCTTCCATACCGAAATGGGCGAGCGCATCCTGCACGACATCCAGAAGCAGCTGGGCCTGTCCAAGCTGGAGATCAAGTACCAGCCCGTGACCTCGCAAAACCGTATTCCCCTGGTGCAGAACGGCACGGTGGACATCGAGTGCGGCTCCACCACCAACAACACGGCCCGCCAGAAGGATGCTGCCTTCGCCTTCACCACCTATGTGGAAGAAGTGCGCATCGCCACCCGCGCCAACTCCGGCATTCAGAGCATCAAGGACCTGAACGGCAAGACCATTGTGACCACCACGGGCACAACTTCCGTGCAGACCCTGCGCAAGAACAAGCGCGCCGACGGCCTGACCTTCAAGGAAGTCATGGGCAAGGACCACGCCGACAGCTTCCTGATGCTGGAAACCGGCCGTGCCGACGCCTTCATCATGGACGGCTCCATCCTGGCGGCCAACATCTCCAAGTCCAAGGCTCCCAGCGACTACAAGATCGTGGGCGAAGTGCTGTCGGTGGAACCCATCGCCTGCATGCTGCGCAAGGACGACCCCGCCTTCAAGAAGGCCGTGGATGACTCCATCGTGCGCCAGATCAAGGATGGTTCCCTGACCAAGCTGTACGACAAGTGGTTCCTGCAGCCGATTCCTCCCAACAACGTGAAGATCGGTCTGCCGCTGTCCGAAGCCACCAAGGAAGCCTGGGCACACCCCAACGACAAGCCCATGGAAGCTTACGAAGTCAAGTAATCCCTGCCGATAGGTGTACCGCCCCTTCTGACACGCGGTTGGAAGGGGCTTTTTTGTTGCGAGGTCCGGCCGGCGCCGGTCCTCATAAACCAAGAATTCAAGAGGTGCTCGTATGAGTTGGGATTGGCAGGTGTTCTGTCAGGACACCATAACCCAGGAGGTCGGGCAGAGCTGTTTCGGCAAGAACGGTGACATCACCTACATGGACTGGATGCTGTCGGCCTGGGGCTGGACCGTTTCGGTCGCGCTGCTGTCGTTGGTTATCGCCCTGGTGCTGGGTGCTGTGATCGGTACCTTGCGTACCTTGCCCGATAGGCCCTGGATCGTGCGTCTGGGCAATGCCTGGGTCGAGCTGTTTCGCAATATTCCGCTGCTGGTACAGGTGTTCATCTGGTACCACGTGGTTCCCTCCATCTTTCCGGCGATGAAGTCCCTGCCGGGCTTTGTGCTGGTGGTGTTTGCCATTGGCTTTTTCACCTCGGCGCGTATTGCCGAGCAGGTGCGTTCGGGCATTCAGGCCTTGCCGCGCGGTCAGCGCTATGCGGGCATGGCCGTGGGTTTCACCACCTTCCAGACCTATCGCTATGTGCTGCTGCCCATGGCGTTCCGCATCATCATTCCGCCGCTGACCAGCGAGGCCATGAACGTGTTCAAGAACTCGTCGGTGGCGTTTGCCGTGTCCGTGGCCGAACTGACCATGTTTGCCATGCAGGCGCAGGAGGAGACTTCGCGCGGCGTGGAGATCTACATGGCGGTGACGGCGCTGTATGTGATTTCCGCTTTCATCATCAACCGCATCATGGCTTTCATCGAGAAGCGCTCTCGCGTGCCCGGCCTGATCGCTGCCAGCGGTGGAGGCCACTGATATGAATCTCAACCTCGACTGGTCGTTTTTCTCGGGAGACCTGTTCCGCGACTTCGTGCTGAAGGGTTTGTACTTCAGCGTCTCGCTGACCGTGATCGCCACGCTGGGCGGTATCTTCTTCGGCACCCTGCTGGCGCTGATGCGTCTGTCGGGCAAGAAGTGGCTGGAGATGCCGGCCACCATCTATGTCAACGGCATGCGCTCCATTCCGCTGGTGATGGTGATTTTGTGGTTCTTCCTGCTGATGCCCATGCTCATCGGCAGGCCCATCGGCGCGGAGACCTCGGCCATCATCACCTTTGTGGCGTTTGAAGCGGCCTACTTCTCCGAGATCATGCGTGCGGGCATACAGTCCATTCCGCGCGGCCAGGTCTTTGCGGGCCAGGCCCTGGGCATGACCTATGCCCAGAACATGAAGCTGGTGGTCCTGCCCCAGGCTTTCCGTAATATGCTGCCCGTGCTGCTGACGCAGACCATCATCCTGTTCCAGGATACCTCGCTGGTCTACGCGATCGGCGCTTATGACATGCTCAAGGGCTTCGAGATTGCCGGCAAGAACTTCGGCCGTCCCATAGAGTCCTATCTGGCTGCGGCCGTGACCTACTTCGTCATCTGCTACGCGCTGTCCTGGTGCGTCAAGCGCCTGCACAAGAAGATCGCCATCATCCGTTAAGCCTGCTCCCTCCGAGGAATTGCAATGATTGAACTCAAGAACGTTTCCAAGTGGTATGGCAGCTTCCAGGTGCTGACCGATTGCTCCACCAATATCCAGAAGGGCGAGGTGGTGGTGGTGTGCGGGCCTTCTGGCTCGGGCAAGTCCACGCTGATCAAGACCATCAATGCGCTGGAGCCCTTCCAGAAGGGCGAGATCTTTGTGGATGGCACGGCCGTGCACGATCCCAAGACCGATCTGCCCAAGCTGCGCAGCCGCGTGGGCATGGTGTTCCAGCACTTTGAGCTGTTCCCCCATCTGTCGGTGACGGAGAACCTGACCATCGCCCAGATGAAGGTGCTGGGCCGCAATGCGGACGACGCCAAGAAGCGCGGCCTCAAGATGCTGGACCGCGTGGGTCTGACCGCCCACAAGGACAAGTTCCCGGGCCAGCTCTCGGGCGGCCAGCAGCAGCGCGTGGCCATTGCGCGTGCGCTGTCCATGGACCCCATCGTCATGCTGTTCGATGAACCCACTTCGGCGCTGGACCCCGAGATGGTCGGCGAGGTGCTGGACGTGATGGTGGGCCTGGCCAACGAAGGCATGACCATGATGTGCGTGACCCACGAAATGGGCTTTGCGCGCAAGGTGGCCAGCCGCGTGATCTTCATGGACGTGGGCGGCAAGATCCTCGAGGACTGCTCCAAGGACGAGTTCTTCGGTCACCCCGAAAACCGCCAGCCGCGTACCAAGGACTTCCTCAACAAGATCCTGCAGCACTGATGCTGCCGGCATCCACGCAAAAGGCGCTCGCAAGAGCGCCTTTTTTAATGGGGCATGCCGCTGTCCCGTGAAACTGGAGCGGCCCATGCCAGAGATGCAAGGGCCTAAGCCGGCCGCGCCGCCTGCCCCCTTCAGGGGGAAGGCGCATAGCGCCTCAGGGGGTGTTCCTAATCAGCGTGCTCTGCCCGAACAGGCTTTGCACCAGATCCACCACCAGCTCCGCGGTCTGGTTGCGCAGATCCAGGGCGGGGTTGAGCTCCGCGATGTCCAGCGAGGCCAGGCGGCCCGTGTCGGCGATCATCTCCATGCACAGCTGGGCCTCGCGGTAAGTGGGGCCGCCGCGCACCGGGGTGCCGGTGCCGGGCGCGATGTCGGGGTCGAGAAAATCCACGTCGAAGCTCAGATGCAGATGCACATCATCGTTCTTTGAACCGCTCACTCCCGCCAGCGCGCGGCGCATGACTTCGCGCATGCCCAGCTCGTCGATGGCGCGCATGTCGTAAACCTCCAGTCCGAGCTCGCTGATCATGCGTTTCTCGCTGCCGTCCACGCTGCGCAGCCCGATCTGGCAGAAGGCCGATGCGGGCAGGGCGGGCACGCTGCCCGACAGCGCGGCCAGCGACTCAGGCCCGCGTCCGCAGAGGCTGGAGACGGGCATGCCGTGCAGATTGCCGGTGGGCGAGCTCTCGGGCGTGTTGCAGTCCGAATGCGCATCCAGCCACAGCACGCGCAGGCGTTTGCCTGCGGCGCGGCAATGTCTGGCCACGGCGCTGATCGAGCCAGTGGCCAGGGTGTGATCGCCGCCCAGCATGATGGGCAGCCGCTTTTGCTGCAGCACCTGCAAGACCGCGTCGTGCGCGATCCGGTTCCAGGCCAGGCACTCGGCCAGATTGCGCATGCCCTGGGCATCGCGTTCGCCGCGCGGGTTGGGCGGTCCGGCCAGATTGCCGAGATCCTGCACGGCCACGCCCAGACGCTGCAGCGCCGGGGCCAGTTGGGCCACGCGCAGCGCGTCGGGTCCCATGGCCGCGCCCAGGCGCGAGGCGCCCACATCGGTGGGCAGGCCGATCAGCGTGGCCTGGGTCTGGCCGGTTGCGGGGGCTGTATGGGCGTGTTCCATGGTCATGCGGTTTTGCGTTGATGAAGTCCCAGGACCTGGCCGGTCTGCGCTTGCGCCACCATGGCGAACAGGTCCTTGGGATCGCTGAGCGAGGGCACGAGCTCGATCTGCGACAGCAGCCCCGTGCGGCGCGCCAGAGCGTGCATGGTGCGCAGGGCCGAATAGTCTTCGAGCGCAAAGCCCACGGAGTCGAACAAGG
>JAFAIY010000193.1 GCA_019236485.1 Comamonas sp.
GACCATGTGGGCGTGCCGCTGCAGGAGGGCCTGCTGCTGGTGCACAACACCTTGATCGGCGTGAATCTGCGCGAACGCATCAAGATCGGCGCGGCCGGCAAGGTGATCACGGCCTTCGACATCGCACGCATGATGGCCCTGGGCGCCGACTGGTGCAATTCGGGCCGGGGTTTCATGATGGCCCTGGGCTGCATACAGGCACAGAGCTGCCATACCGGCACCTGCCCCACGGGCGTGACCACCCAGGACAGCGTGCGCCAGCAGGCGCTGGTCGTGCCCGACAAGGCCACGCGCGTGGCCAATTTCCACCGCAACACCCTGCATGCGCTGCTGGAGCTGGTGCAGGCCGCGGGGCTCAAGCACCCCAACGACATCACGGCCCACCATATCGTGCGCCGGCTCGACGACACCCAGGTCAGCCTGCTGTCCAATCTGATACTGCGTGTGGAGCCCGGCGGCCTGCTCAAATCGCTGGACAGGCAGCACAAGGTGTTCCAGAACTACTGGCCGCTGGCCTCGGCCCAGAGTTTCCAACCGCGGCAGGAGCTCATGCTCGAGCCTTCGGCCGCGGGCCGCGCCGACGCGGCACAATCACAGGCTTTGCCCTCGCGCAACGGCATCTGGACCTGATCGCCGGCGCCAGGCATTTGACAGACTGCAAGCCGTGCCCCCACAGGATATCCCCGATCAAGCCAAGACACCGCCTGCGCAGAATGCTATTGATTACGAAGCTTTTCTGCGCGCGCACCTGAACCAGCCGCACAGCATCATGCGCTATGAGCAAGCGCATGAGACGCTGTGGGTCAAACGGGCCAACCGGGGCAATCCGGCTCTCAATTACTGGCTGCTGAGCACGCTGGCCAGGCTGTTCAGGGCCGCCGTGCTGCAGCCCGTCCCCAACCCCGGCGGAGCGCAGTCCATACAGACCGAGGAACGCCGCCTGCGCAGCTTCCGCGCCCTGGGCCTGCGCGTGCCCGAGGTGCTGGCCACGGCCGAGCAGGCTTTTGTGATGCGCCATCTGGGCCGCCCCGGCGAGGAGGCGCCCTCGCTGAGCAATGCGATCGAAAGCGCCATAGCCCAGGGCGCGCCCGCCGTGCTGCAGCTGTGGCAGCAGGGCCTGGACGCGATACGCGCGGTCCATGCCAAGGGCGAGGTCCTGAGCCAGGCCGTGGCCCGCAATATGGTGGTCTGCAGCGATGGAGTGATCGGCTTTATCGACTTCGAAGACGACCCTGCCGCCCACCTGCCCCGCGCCGTGTGCATGGCCAGGGATGCGCTCAACTATGCGCAGTCCACGGCGCTGTTCCTGCAGCAGGCCGGGGCCATGGAAGCGGCGCAGCAGCAATGGCAAGCGTTTGTGAGCGACATGCCCGCAGAGGCGCAGCAGGTGCTGTGCCGCACCGTAAGCAAGCTGGGCTGGGTGCGGTTTCTGCC
Organism: Comamonas sp.; assembly: GCA_019236485.1. GTDB lineage: Bacteria > Pseudomonadota > Gammaproteobacteria > Burkholderiales > Burkholderiaceae_C > Comamonas. The sequence goes on from JAFAIY010000193.1 coordinate 1,435, forward strand.
CCGCAGCAAGCGCCTGGGGCGCGACACGCTGCGCGTGCTGGCAGCCCATGACCTGCTGACCGCGAAAACGGCCTGAACTTGCAACAAGCATAGCTGGACCCGCAGGCCGGCATTTGGCTGCAGCGCGAAAGAAGCATAAAAAAAAGCCCCGACCGAAAGGCCGGGGCTTTTTGCCATCTATGCGCCAGATCAGACGCGAACCGGCGCGGCCGCCTCGGCCGTCTCGACAGGTGCCGGATTGCCTTCCAGCGCGGCGTTCAGCTTGTTGTAGTCCAGCGCATTTTCCCAGCGCGACACCACCACGGTGGCCACGGCGTTGCCGACGAAGTTGGTCAGCGAACGGCATTCGGACATGAAGCGGTCCACGCCCAGAATCAGCGCCATGCCGGCCACCGGCACTTCGGGCACCACGGCCAGGGTGGCGGCCAGGGTGATGAAGCCCGCGCCCGTCACGCCCGCCGCGCCCTTGGAGCTCAGCATCGCCACCAGCAGCAGCGCGATCTGGTGACCCAGGGTCAGGTGGGTGTCGGTAGCCTGGGCAATGAACAGCGCGGCCAGCGTCATATAGATGTTGGTGCCATCCAGGTTGAACGAGTAGCCGGTGGGCACGACCAAGCCCACGACGGACTTGCTGCAGCCGGCTTTTTCCATCTTGTGCATCAGCGAGGGCAGGGCCGACTCCGAGGACGAGGTGCCCAGCACCAGCAGCAGCTCGGCCTTCAGATAGCGGATCAGCTTGACCACGGAGAAGCCGCACACGCGGCCCACCAGGCCCAGCACCACCAGCACGAACAGCAGCGAGGTGATGTAGAAGGTGGCGACCAGCTCGGCCAGGTTCAGCAGCGAACCCAGGCCGAATTTGCCGATGGTGAAGGCGATGGCGCCGAACGCGCCGATGGGGGCGGCCTTCATCACGATGTTCACCAGCTGGAACACGGGAGCGGTCAGCGACTCGAGGAAGTTCAGCACGGGCTTGCCGCGCTCGCCCACCATGGCCAGAGACACGCCGAACAGCACGGCCACGAACAGCACCTGCAGGATGTTGTCGCCCACGAAGGGGCTCATCAGCGTCTTGGGAATGATGTCCATCGCAAAGCCGACGATGGTCAGGTCATGCGTCTTGGCCACATAGGAGTTGACTTCCTTCTGGTCCAGGTCGGCCGGGTTGATGTGCATGCCGGCACCGGGCTGCATCACATTGGCCACGATCAGGCCCACGATCAGCGCCAGCGTCGAGAAGGTCAGGAAGTAGGCCATGGCCTTGACGAACACGCGGCCCACGGTGCGCAAATGGGTCATGCCCGCAATGCCGGTCACGATGGTCAGGAAGATCACGGGAGCGATGACCATCTTCACCAGCTTGATGAAGGCATCGCCCAGGGGCTTGAGCGCAGCGCCGTACTGGGGCTCGAAATGGCCTAGCACCACGCCCAAAATGATGGCACACACCACCTGGAAGTAGAGTTGGCGATAAAAAGGCAGATGCTCGGGTTGAGCGTTTTCTATGGGCAGGGCTTGCACGCTGCGTCTCCGGAGAACAAAAAAGAAAACGCACCACTGAGGTGCGTCGTGTTGTTTCCGTTTGTACCGCTGCCCTGTTTTGGCGCCGATAACCTATTGGTATTAGATGCCGACCGCTCCCTAGGGAGCAGCGGCCAGACCTAGGGAAATCACCTAGGCTCTACACTCGCTTCCGCAACATCGTTTTCCTGTTTTCAAGCCTAGTCCATGCGCTTCTTCCGTCATCGTCTGTTCTGGACCGTGCTCATCATCCTGCTGGGCACGGCGGCGAGCATGCTGGTGGCCAGCCAGATCGCGCTGCGCACCTCCTTGCTCGAGGAAAACCGCAGCGTGCAGCGCCAGCTCAGCCTCTACGCCCAGGCCCTGGTGCAGCGCATAGACCGCTACCGCACCCTGCCCGAGGTCCTGGCACTGGACGACCGGCTCAAGGCCGCGCTGAGCCATCCGCTGAGCCACGCCGAGGTCGACCAGCTCAACCGCAAGCTGGAGCAGGCCAACGGCGCCAGCGAGGCATCGACGCTGACGCTGATCAACCTTCAGGGCAAGGCCATCGCCGCCAGCAACTGGCGTGACGTGCACAGCAATGTCGGCGCGGACTACAGCTTTCGCCCCTATGTGCAGCAGGCCCTGGCCATGGGCAGCGGCCGCTTCTACGGCATAGGCATGACCACGGGCGTCGCCGGCTATTTTCTGTCGCGCGCGATCTTTGCCGACGATGGCTCGGCCATCGGGCTGATCGCCATCAAGATCGCTCTGCATGAGCTGGAGAGCGAATGGCAGCTGTCGCCCGACATCGTGCTGGCCTCGGATTCGCGCGGCGTGGTCTTTCTGGCCAGCAGCGACGACTGGCGCTACCGGCTGCTGACGCCGCTGAGCGAGGACGACAGGCTGGAGCTCGAGGCCACGCGCCAGTACGCCAACCAGCATCTGCGGCCGCTGAACTACCGCGTGGACAAGCACACCGGCGCGGGCGGCCTGCTGGCCAGCTTCAGCGAACCCCGGCTCGACAAGCCCGTGCTCTGGCAAAGCCTGCAGCTGCCGGATCTGCAGTGGCAGCTGCACCTGCTGCACAACACCGAGAACAGCCTGGCCGCTAGCCGCTGGGCCGCGCTGGCCTCTGCGGGCCTGTGGCTGACGCTGTCGCTGCTGGTGCTGTTCGTACGCCAGCGGCAACGCATGGCGGCGCTGCGCCAGCGCAGCCGCCAGGAGCTGGAGACCGTGCTGCACCAGCATGCGCAGGAGCTGCGCACCGCCCAGGACGGCATAGTCCAGGCCGCCAAGCAGGCCGACACCGGGCTCTCGCGCAGCCTGCAGCATCTGCCTCAGGGCGTGGTGGTGATAGACGAGCAGCTGCGGCTCGTGGCCTGGAACTCGCGCTATGTCGAGCTGTTCCGCTACCCGCCGGAGCTGATGCGCGTGGGCCAGCCCATCGAGAGCCTGCTGCGCCACAACGCGCGCCGCGGCCTGCTGGGCAAGAGCGATGTGGAGGAGGCGATCGCGCGGCGCCTGCAGCATCTGCGCAGCGGCACCCCCCATCTGCACGAGAGCGCCAAGGGCGACGGCACGGTGCTGGAAATCCGCGGCAATCCTCTGCCCGACGGCGGCTTCGTCACCAGCTATGCCGACATCACCAGCTACAAGAATGCGGCGCGGGAGCTGCGCTCCCTGGCCGATGCGCTGGAGCAGCGCATTGCGGAACGCACCCGCGACCTGGACGCGGCCAGGCGCGAGGCCGAACGCGCCAACCGCTACAAGACGCGCTTCGTGGCCGCTGCCGTGCACGATCTGCTGCAGCCGCTGAACGCCGCGCGCATGTACAGCAGCCTGCTGCCCGCGCATCTGCACGACACTGCGGGACGCCAGGTGGCGCACAGCATCGACCAGGCGCTGGCTTCGCAGGACGCCATTCTCACCAGCCTGCTCGATATCGCGCGCATGGAGTCCGGCCAGCTGGAAATGCATGTGCGCGACTTTTCCCTCAACGCCCTGCTGGAGGTGGTGCAGAACAATTTCGGCATGCAGGCCGAGAGCGAGGGCCTGAAGCTGCGCTGCCTGCCCACGCGTGCCGTGGTGCGCAGCGACGAAGCGCTGCTGCGCCGCATTCTGCAGAACTTTGTCTCCAACGCCATACGCTACACGCGCAAGGGCCGCATCGTCGTGGGCGGCCGCCGCATGGGCGATCAGCTGCGCATCGAGGTGCATGACCAGGGCCCGGGAATTCCGGAGAGCCTGCAAAAGGAAATCTTCGAGGAGTTCCGCCGCCTCGACGAGGGCCATGCCGACGACCGCGGCACGGGCCTGGGCCTGGCCATCGTGGAGCGCCTGGGCAAGCTGCTGGGCCATGAAATCGGGCTGCGCTCCCAGCTCGGCCGAGGCAGTGTTTTCTGGGTCAGCGTGCCGCTGGGCGACGCCCAGGCCATCGCCCCTCCTCCCCAGGCCGCCGATGCCGTCACCGCAGACGCCGGACCGCTGCAAGGCGGCAGCGTCTGGTATGTGGAAGACGACCCGCCCACCCGCGCCGCCACCTGCGCGCTGCTGCAGCGCTGGGGCTGCCGGGTGCCGTTTGCCGGAGGCGCACCCGAAGCCCTGGCCCTGGCCTCGCCCGGCAATGCGCCGCAGCTGGTGCTGCTGGACGTGCATCTGGGCCAGCTCTACGGCCCCGACATCTATGCCGTGCTGTGCGAGCGCTGGGGACAGACACCGCCGGTCATTCTGCTGACGGCCGAACGCGACAGCACCTTGCGCCGCCAGGCGGCCGAGCGCGGCTGGGGCTTTCTGGCCAAGCCCGTGCGGCCGCCGGCGCTGCGCGCGCTGATGAGCCAGACCCTGCTGCGCCAACCCCGAAGCGAGCCGCATTAAGGCCAGGACGCGGGCGAACACCGCATGGCCCTACCTGATGAGCTCTAGGCCGTACCCGGTGAGCCGCGATCCAGCACCACGCGGTTGCGCCCCGAGGCCTTGCCCGCATACATCGCTGCATCGGCCCGCGAAATCATGGCCTCGCCCGACTCTCCGGGCCGGTACTGGCTCACGCCCACGGTACAGCTGATCTGGATATCGGCATGCACCTGCAGCAGGGCCGTCTGCTGGCGTATGCGCTCCAGCAGCACCTGGGCCTGATGCAGCTCGGTGTCGGGCAGTATCAGCAGAAACTCCTCGCCGCCATAGCGCCCGGCGCAGTCGCTGGCCCGGACCTGCGTAAACAGCAGCCGGCCGAAGGCCCGCAGCACGGCATCGCCGCCATCGTGGCCGTAGCGATCGTTGATCTGCTTGAAGTGATCGATGTCCAGCAGGCCCACGCACAGCGGGCGCCCATGACGCGCCGCAGCCTCTATGCACTGGTGCAGCCTCTCGGTCACCCCCTTGCGGTTGGCCACTCCCGTCAGCTCGTCGAAGCGCACCAGCTCCTCGATCTGCGCCAGGGCCTCGGCCAGCTTGTCGTGGGCGGCGCGCAGCCGGTACTGCATGCCGCGGAAATAGGTGACCAGCAGGCTGCAGCGGAACACGCCGCCCACCATGACGGCAAAGGCCAAAAGCTGGCCGGCCAGAGTGTCGGTGGTCATGCGCATCTGCGGCCCCTTCAGATAGATGATCACGGCCACCGCCACCAGAGTGCCGCTCCAGGTCATCCAGAAGCTGGTGCGCCGGCGCGCGAGAAAGCCATCGGCGCTGAAAGCCAGCAGCATCACCATGGCCTGGAACGCGACCTGGGGCTGAGCCAGCAGCAGGCCCAGCACGGCGCTGATGGACACCAGCTGGTGCACGAGGAACAGCCCGGGATCGCGCCGGGTCTTGCTCCAGCCGCTGGCATAGGCCCAGGTGATGAAGCCCATGCCCGCGACCACCCACAGCCCGTACCAGAGCACGGCGCTCCAGTCCGCATAGCCGGCCCAGCAATGGCCGAGCAACAGCGCGAATGCGTAGACATGGCTGAGCAGCACGGAGATATGCAGCTGCCAGGTACGCTTGCGCCAGCGCTC
>JAFAIY010000256.1 GCA_019236485.1 Comamonas sp.
TCGTCCTGGGACTGGCCGTCCATCACCGCATCCAGCAGCGCGATCTTCTTGAGCTGCAGGCCTTCGCTCAGCACAAAGCTCACGCGGTCGTCCCAGGTCATGGCCAGCTTGGTGGGCAGCTTGCCATGCTCGATATGCTGGCGCACCTCGTCGATGTCCAGAGGATGGCGCGCATAGCGCACCACGGCCTTGGACTCGTCGGCGGCCTTGAGTTCGCACTCGCGGTCAATCGAAAAGCCGGCGGGAGCTTCCTGCGTGATCAGCCAGTGCGCCATCGCCGCCTGAGGGCTGGTCTGGGTGTCCAGCAAGGCCAGTGCAAAGCCCGGCAAGCCTTCGACCAACAGGCTCACCACCTCGTCGGCGCGCCCCTGGGCGCTGGTGTCCAGCACCAGGGTCCGCGCCTGGGGGTCTATCCAGACCCACATGCTGCCCTGCTTGGTGAAAGCCATGGGCAGCAGATCCAGCTTGGCCTCGTCCTTGAGCTCCTTCTTTTCCTTCTTGCCGGGCTTGCGGCCTTCGGTTTTTTCGATGTGCTCGGCCTTTTCGTTGACCTTGCGGTTGAGCACGCTGGCCGGCAGCATCTTGGACTCGCTCATGAAGCGCAGCACCCACTGGCCGGCCACGGATTCGGCCAGCGGCCCATGCGGCTCGCCGCGCGGCGGCACCCAGCCCACCGAGCGCTCCTGCGTGGCGCCGCACTCGGCAAACACCGTCTTCTGCAGAGCCTCTTCCAGCAGCTGCAGATCGCCTTGCCAGCTCTCGGCAATGCGATAAACAATCATGTTCTTGAACATCCAGAAACCTTTGCTAAACCTTTGACCGGTGCGCGATCCGCAAACCGGGTCGCGCAGAAAAAACAGCTGCTTGAGCAGCCCATGGATGCATTGTTGCGCAGCCGCGGCCACGCAAACTTATCAATACTTTACAGAGCGTCTGCAAAACCTCACGCATCAGAAACATGAGCAGCCCACACTGCAGTCATCCGCTGATGCAGGCCCCTTGTGGAGCAAAACCTAGCGGCTACCTCTTCCACTTCTTTTGAAAAGGAAACGACATGATCCGCTTTCGCCAAACCCTGACCGGTGCTGCTGTTGCAACCGCGCTGCTGGCTTCGCTGAGCATGCCCAGCTTTGCGCAGACCACGGCGCCCATGGACAAGGCCGCCCCCACCCAGGCCGCTCCCGATCACGCCAAGCACCAGCGCGGCGAGCGCATGGAGCACATGAAAAAGCGCATCGAGAAGCTCAAGGCCGATCTGAAGCTGAGCCCCGCCCAGGAAGCCGCCTGGACCAGCTACATCGACACCATGAAGCCTGCCGAGCGCCCGGCCCCCGGCGACCGTGAGGCCTTTGCCAAGCTGACCACGCCCGAACGCATCGACAAGATGCGTGAGATGCGAGCCAAGCGCAATGCCGAAATGGACCGCCGTGCCGATGCCACCAAGGCCTTCTACGCCCAGCTCAACCCCGAGCAGCAAAAGACCTTCGATGCCGCCACCCTGCGCATGCACAGAGACCATGGCCGCTTCTTCCACGGTCCCCATGACGGCAAGCCCGGCCAAACGCGCCCCGCACCCGCTGCCAAATAAGCAGCCCTGAACCACAGCCCCCCGGCCAGCAATGGCCGGGGGTTTTTCGTTGGAGCGTCTGACCTCACTCCCCTACTCTTTCCGACAAGACAGTCGTGCACAGGCTTCTAAATTCATATCCACAGGAGAGAACGGGAGCATCCGGGCTTCACAAGCCCCGGACTGCTGGATACATTAAAACCAATTGAAGGTTTTTAATATGAATAAGCTTCAAATCACCTCATATTGCGCCACCAGCCTGTTTGCCGCACTGCTGTGCAACAGCGTCTCTGCACAGCCTGTGCAAAACTGGACACCGGCCATGTATCTGCAGTACGGCACCGCGGAGCACGGCTCGGACGCAGCAACGCTAGGCGTCACCATTCCCTGGAAAAACTGGAACTACGCGCTGGGCTCAGGCCTCGTCACGGGCTACTGGGATGTCTGGGGCAGCCGCTGGTCGGGTGACTACCAGGGCAGCAGCCGCTCCAACTGGGTGGTCGGGGCCAAACCCACCTTCCGCTGGCGCCCCGCACAAGGCCAGTCGCCCTGGTTTCTGGAAGCCGGCATAGGCGTGAGCTACGCCACCAATCACCGCTATGTGACCGACCACAAGGATTTTTCCACCCGCTTCAACTTCGCCAGCCACATCGGGGTCGGCTATCTGTTCGGCGAGCAGCAGAGAAACGAACTCAGCCTGCGCCTGGAGCATTACTCCAACGCCGGCATCAAGGAGCCCAATCCTGGCGAAAACTTTCTCCAGCTGCGCTTCGCGCGCCACTTCTAAAGCCGCCAGGCGCCTCCGCACAGACCAGCCACCCACGGGTGGCTTTTTTCATGTCCGCCACACGGCAAGAACCATGTGGATAAACATGGTGATAAAAAACCGTCAATTTCCACGTTTTCCACAACCAGGAAAGCCGACGCAAAGTTGTGCCCAAAAGCAAGACAGCAGCCGCCCATGTCCGACCACAGCCTTTGAGTAATCATAAGCCATTGATTTTTATGATTTTTTCCATCTTATCAACACTTAAGTAGGGTGCTTACTATTACTACTAATTAAAAAGGTAAGACTAGGAATAACAACCTAGGATCAATTTTTCACAGCATACCTGCCTGCTTTGGATAAAAAAAAGCCCGACATGTATCGATATCGGGCATTCGGCAGTAGCACACATCGACCTCAGCCCATGTGTGCAGTCAGCTCATCTGATGTTATTCACTACAAAAAATATAGCTAAAAACACTTGTATAGCTTGAGATAAAGCCGATTTCTTTGATTTCTAAGGTATTCACAAAAAATGTGGATAACAAGATGCGAACTTTCTTGTTGTCCACAGATTTGATGCAATCACGCAAGTTGTTCAGGATCCGGAGACAGCAGCAACCGCTCTCTGTCTCCATGTTTATCACCCGAGCAGAAGCTTGATTTTCTTGGGAATTTGAGAGTTATCAACAGGATGAGGCGATCTTTACTACTACGACTAAGTTTTTATAAGACATCTAAAGAACAACCCAAGTCAAAGTCCGGTCCCGCTCCGAATTGCGTTCGCATCGCCATCAGGTCGCACGCATCAATTGCTCTGCATCCCGGTGTGGATCGCAGAAACAGGGCTTTATGGAAATTGGTTCGCCAAAGTGCGGAAATTTGGCGTAAGATGCGCAGCCTTCGCGGACAGGACCTGGGGATAAGACTCAGATCCGAAGTCTGGAGATGCATAGTTATCAACAGAATGTTATGAACAGCTGGGGGTAAGCTGCGCCCCTGAAGGCAAGAGCTAGGCGAGGCCCTGCTGCATAAGCTCGTTCAAAAAAATTCAATGATCAATAAGTAGCTGTTTTCAAAGAACTTTTCATGAATCTCTTGAAGACAGAGCCTGCAGTGCGCAGGCGGCGCTGGCCGTTTCCTTGCTAAACGGGATGGATTCAGGCCTGGTCGTAAACGACGGGCTGAGCTTTGGGCTTATTGCATGCAGGGCGGGCCCCACGGCTATCAACAGCCCTGGGATGAGCGTCGCATCAGGTCGTTCGGATTTCCGCGGCGCGCCCGCCGGCCTGGGCCGCTGCTGTTAGAAAAATTACAAAAGTCCGTGTCGGCGGACCGTCTTCCCTGGTCCAGG
>JAFAIY010000258.1 GCA_019236485.1 Comamonas sp.
AGACTTCGTCGGCCTTGGCCTCGTCGATGCCGTTCTTGGCTGCACCCTCGCGGAAGATTCCGCGGTGCATGACCATTTCCTCGACCTTCTTCTTGCCCATGGCACGACGCAGCAAGTCGGCGCCGCCCAGCGAGTAGCCGCCCAGCACCTGGGCGGTCTGCATCACCTGCTCCTGATAGACCATGATGCCGTAGGTTTCCGCCAGCACCTTCTCCACCAGCGGGTGCGGGTACTCCACCACTTCCTGCCCGTGCTTGCGCGCGATGAAGCTGGGAATCAGGTCCATGGGGCCGGGACGGTACAGGGCGTTCAGAGCGATCAGATCTTCAAGGCGCGAAGGCTTGGCTTCCTTGAGCATCTGCTGCATGCCGCGCGATTCAAACTGGAATACGGCTTCGGTCTTGCCGTCGGAGAACAGCTTGTAGGTCGGGTAGTCGTCGAGCGGAATGTTCTCGAACTGGAAGTTCTCCTGGCCCTTGTGGCGCTGCATGATGAATTCGCGCGCAATTTCCAGAATCGTCAGCGTGGCCAGACCCAAGAAGTCGAACTTCACCAGGCCCACGGCCTCCACGTCGTCCTTGTCATACATGGCCACGGCCGAGGTGCTGCCGGGCTGCTGGTACAGCGGGCAGAAGTCGGCCAGCTTGCCCGGTGCAATCACCACACCACCGGCGTGCATGCCGATATTGCGGGTCATGCCCTCCAGGCTTTGCGCCATCTCGATCAGGGTCTTGACGTCTTCCTCGCGCTCTATGCGCTCGGCCAGGATCGGCTCTTCCTTGATCGCGTAGGTGTATTTGTCGCCTTCCTTGGGCGGATTGGGCGGGTATTTGAGCGTGACGTGCAGACCGGGCTTGTTCGGAATCAGCTTGGAGATGCCGTCGCAGAAGGTGTAGCTCATGTCCAGCACGCGGCCCACGTCGCGGATGGCCGCGCGGGCGGCCATGGTGCCAAAGGTGGCGATCTGGCTCACGGCGTCGCGGCCGTAGAGCTGCTTGACGTACTCGATCACGCGGTCGCGGTTTTGCTGACAGAAGTCCACGTCGAAGTCGGGCATGGACACGCGCTCGGGGTTCAGGAAGCGCTCGAACAGCAGGTTGTATTCCAGCGGATCCAGGTCCGTGATCTTGAGCACATAGGCCACCAGCGAGCCCGCACCCGAGCCCCGGCCCGGCCCCACGGGGCAGCCGTTTTGCTTGGCCCACTTGATAAAGTCGCCCACGATGAGGAAGTAACCCGGAAAGCCCATCTTCAGGATGGTGCCCAGCTCGAACTCCAGCCGCTCCACATAGCGCGGGCGCTCGGCATCGCGCTTGGCCGGGTCCGGATAGAGGTGGGCCAGGCGTTCTTCCAGGCCTTGATAGGACTCGTGGCGGAAGAACTCGGCCTCCGTCATGCCTTCGGGCACAGGGAAGTTGGGCAGCTGCGGCTTGCCCAGCACCAGTGTCAGGCTGCAGCGGCGCGCGATTTCCACGGTGTTGGCGATGGCGCTGGGGATATCGGCGAACAGCTGCTTCATCTCGGCAGCGGTCTTGAAATACTGCTCGCGCGTGAATTTGCGCACGCGCTTGGCATTGCCGAGGATCTCGCCCTCGGCAATACACACGCGCGCCTCGTGGGACTCGTAGTCCTCGGGCTTGGAGTACTGGATCGGGTGGGTCGCCACCACGGGCAGATTCAGGCGGCTGGCCAGCTTCACCGCGGCCAGCACATGCGACTCGTCATCGGCGCGGCCCGCGCGCTGCAGCTCCATATAGAAACGGTGCGGGAACATGCTGGCCAGGCGCTGGGCGATCTCGGCCGCGCCTTTTTCATCGCCGCGCGCCAGCGCAATGCCCACGGGACCCGCCTGGGCGCCCGAAAGCACGATCAGGCCTTCGCCCAGCTCCTGCAGCCACTCCCATTTGTGCTGAGCCTGGTCGCGCACCACGTTGCGTGTCCAGCCGCGGGCCAGCAGCTCCGCGAGATTGTGGTAGCCCTGCTTGCTTTGCACGAGCACGATGAGGCGCGAGGCCGGCGCCTCGTTGACGCCCTCGACCACGATCTCGGCACCCAGCACGGGCTTGACGCCCTTGGCTCGGCCTTCGCGGTAGAACTTGATGCCGCCGAACAGGCTGTTGAAGTCGGTGATGGCCATCGCCACCTGCCCGTCCTCGGCAGCGGCCTTGATCATGGCATTGATGCGGGTGGTTCCGTCGACGACGGAAAATTCGGTGTGCAGGCGCAGATGGACAAACATGGGCGCTATTGTAGAAAGCCCGCTGCGTCCCTGCGGGCTCAATGACTCTATGCCAGGCAGTGCCCGCGTAAAGAGCCCTCCATGTCGCGGCGGCGATGCGACAGCCCATTACAATGCTTTGCTCCCGGGCCATGCGCGCGGTGGTGTATGGTGTAGGTTTTACGCCATGCCGCAGGGCCGTGTCGGCCTGCTTCTACTTACAGCCAATGATTGTCAGAAAACTGTCCAACATGCCGCGTATTTCACTGACTCTAGTCCCTGCCGTGTTCATCGCCGCTGCCCTGGCGGGATGCTCCAGCACCAAGGACGATCCGACGGCCAAGTGGACACCCGAGCGCATCTATACCGAAGCGCGCGACGAATCCTCGTCGGGCGCCTATGACAAAGCCGTGCCGCTGTTTGAAAAGCTCGAAGGCCGCGCTGCGGGCACGCCTTTGGCCCAGCAGGCCCAGCTCGAGAAGGCCTACGCCCAGTACAAGGGCGGTGAAAAAGTGCAGGCCCTGGCCACGCTGGACCGCTTCGTGAAGCTGCACCCGGCCAGCCCCGCCATGGACTATGCGCTCTACCTCAAGGGCCTGGTCAATTTCAACGACAACCTGGGCATGTTCGGCTGGCTGACCCGCCAGGACCTGTCTGAACGCGATCAGAAGGCCGCCAAGGACTCCTTCGAGTCCTTCCGCGAACTGGTGACGCGTTTTCCCGACTCCAAGTACGCCGAAGACTCGCGCCAGCGCATGCAGTACATCGTGAACTCGCTGGCCCAGTACGAGGTCCATGTGGCCAAGTACTACTACAGCCGCGGCGCCTATGTGGCGGCCATCGCCCGCTCACAGGCCGCCATCAAGGACTACCAGGGTGTGCCCGCGGTGCGCGACGCCATGCTAATCCTCGTCAAGTCCTACGACGCCCTGGGCATGACCCAGTTGCGCGACGATGCCGAGCGCGTGCTCAAGGCCAGCTACGGCGACAACCCCGAGCAGGACCCGAACAAGGCGCAGAGCAAGTCCTGGTGGAAGCTCTGGTAAGGCTTCAGCCCCCCCCTCCATGGCTGCGCACTGCGCAGCCATTTTTGTTTCAGCCCGGCCCCGCTCGCTGCACCAGATCCTCGAGCGCCTGCTCGAACTCACCCTGGCTGGCCAGCAGCCGCATAGGAGGCAAGGCAGCCAGCAGCTCGGCGCCGTAAGCCATGGTCATCAGCCGCGGGTCGCAGATCACCAGCACGCCCCGGTCGGCCTCGCTGCGGATCAGCCGCCCCGCACCCTGCTTGAGCGCCATCGCGGCCTCGGGCAGCATGTAATCGTGAAACCCCGCGCGGCCCACGCCCTCCAGGCGCCGGCAGCGTGCCTCGACCAGCGGATCGTCGGGTGGCGGAAACGGCAGCTTGTCTATGACCACCAGCTGCAGCACATCGCCGGGCAGATCCACCCCCTCCCAGAAGGTCGCCGAGGCCACCAGAATGCTGCCGCGCTGGGAGCGTGCAGCGCCCGCAGCCATGAAGCGCTGGATCAGCGCCAGCTTGGGCGCCTCGCCCTGCACCAGCACCTCAAGATCGGCAAACAGGCCCAAAGCCGCGCGCAGCGCATCGCTGATCGCCTGCAGCGCCTTGAGCGTGGTGGTCAGCACCAGGGTGCGCCCGCCCAGGCGCTGGGCCGCATCCAGCACCAGCTGCGCCACCTGCGGGCTGTGCTGGGCGCTGCCGGCCGTGGCAAACGGCTGGGGCACGTAGACGCCGGCCTGGGCGTGGTAGTCAAACGGGCTGTCCACGCGCAGCAGCCGGGCATCGCGCAGGCCGCAGGGCTCGGTAAACCAGCTCAGCTGGGCATCGCTGCCCAGAGTGGCCGAGGTGAAAATCCAGGCCTTGCGCTGCCGGGGCTCTTGCTTATCGCTCTCGTTTTCAGGGTCGCCGTCCAGCGCGCGCTGCAGCAGGCGTTCCTGCATGATGGCGGCGATCGACAGCGGGGATTCGAGCATGCGCAGATGCTGTGACCCCAGCTCCAGCCAGCGCACGCAGTCCTCGTCGGCGGCCGCCGCAAACCTGGCCAGGGCGGAAAGCAGCCCGGCTCCGCGCTCATACAGGCGCTGCAGCTCGGCGGCCATGGCCTCCATGCCGGCCAGCGGCGTGAGCAAGGCACGCAGGCTCTGCCCCAGCCGCACCAGCGCCGCGCGCCAGCGCTGGGCGTCCAGCCCCAGCGGCGTGACCGCCTGCCAGGGGATGCGC
>JAFAIY010000330.1 GCA_019236485.1 Comamonas sp.
GACGAGCTGGAAGAGCCTTTCGGCCTGGAGGCCAACGATCTGGCGCTGGACACCATCTGCCGCAGCATAGAGATCAGCCTGAGCCAGTCGCTGGGCGATCCGCAGCTGCCCGCGCCGCTCAAGCCCGTCGACTATCTGCTGACCTGAGGGCCGGGCGCTGCAGTCGGAAAAAAGGCACACCTGGGTGTGCCTTTTTTGTTGGCGAGGAGAGGCTGGATCAGGCGAACACGCCCGCGGTCTCCTGCATCTTGGCCGACACCGTCGCCAGATGGTGCAGGGTGTCGCCGCCCGTCATTTCCATCTGGGTCAGGCGCTTGAAATAGTGGCTGCCCAGATATTCGTCGGTCACGCCTATGCCGCCGTGCAGCTGCACGGACTGCTGGCCCAGATAGCGCATGGACTGGCCCAGCTGCACCTTGGCGCGGGCGATGGCCGTGTGGCGCTCCTCGGCGGGTGCGCCCAGCTTGAGCGTGGCGTAATAGCTCATGGAACGGGCCAGCTCCAGCTGCATCTTCATATCGGCCACGCGGTGGCGCAGGGCCTGGAAGCTCGCGATCGCCACGCCGAACTGCTTGCGCTGGTTCATGTACTCGGTGGTGAGCTTGAGCGTCTGCTCCATCACGCCCACGCCTTCGGCGCACAGCGCGGCATTGGCCACGTCCTGCGCCAGCGTGAGTGCCGTCAGACCGTTGGTGGTGATCAGCGTGGCGGCGGCCTCCCGGCAGAGCAGATCGGCGGCGCGGCTCTCGTCCTGCGTGGCATAGCCGCGGGCGCTGAGGCCGGCCGCGCCGCTTTCGACGAGAAACAGCGCGATCTTGCCGCCCAGTTGGGCGGGCACGATGAAGGCATCGGCCTGGTCGCCCGCGGGCACAATGTTTTTGCTGGCGTTCAGCACATAGCCGTTGCCGGCTTTAACCGCTCTGGCGTCGCAGACATCAAGCCGGTAGCGCGCCTTACGCTCCTGGGATGCGAGCACCACCAGCTTCTCGCCGCTGGCGATGCCGGGCAGCCAGCTTTGCTTGAGGGCCTCGCTGCCGAACTGGCTGAGCACGGCCGAGGCCACAAAAGCCTGGGCCAGAGGCTCCATCACCAGGCCGCGGCCCAGCTCTTCCATGACCACCATCACGTCGACGGCGCCCTGGCCCAGGCCGCCATAGGTCTCGGGCACGGTGAGGGCCGTCAGGCCCAGCTCGGCCAGCTCGCTCCAGACCTCACGCGAGAAGCCGCCCTGCTTGGCAATGCCCTGGCGGCGCTCGAAGCCATAACCCTTGTCCACCCAGCGGGCCACGGCATCGCGCAGTTGTTGCTGGTCGTCGGAAAAATCGAAATCCATATTTGTCTCCTGCCACCGGGCCGCAATTGGCGCGAAGCGCCAAATTCATACCCAGCGAAGCTCAATTTAGAACCCCCTCCCGGAGGGGGCACGGGGGAGCAGTACGTTTTCGCGCCAGCGAAATATCGTCGCCGTCACCGGTTCCGAGTCAGCCCAGCACCGTCTGCGCGACGATATTTCGCTGCACCTCGTTCGAGCCGCCGTAGATGGTGGTCTTGCGCATATTGAAGTAGGTGGCGGCCAGCGGCGCGTTGCTCAGCTCGCCGCCGGGGAAGTTGCCCTGGTAGCCGGCTTCCATGGCTTCCTGGACATAGGGCAGGGAATAGGGGCCGGCGGCCAGCATCATGAGCTCGGAGTAGCGCTGCTGGATCTCGCTGCCCTTGATCTTGAGCAGGCCCGCGATATCCAGCGGGTTCTTGCCGGACTTCATGGCCGAGAGCACGCGCAGCACCAGCATCTCCAGCGCCATCACGTCGATCTCGAGCAGCGCGATCTGGTCGCGGAAGCGCTGGTCTTCCCACACGCCCTCGGCCTTGGCAATGCGCTTGAGCCGCTCGAGCTCGCGCTTGGCACGGTTCACGTCGGCGATATTGGTGCGCTCGTGGGACAGCAGGTGCTTGGCATAGGTCCAGCCCTTGTTCTCCTCGCCTATCAGCTGGTCGGCCGGCACTTCCACATTGTCGAAGAAGACCTCGTTGACCTCGTGCGAGCCGTCCAGCAGCTTGATGGGGCGCACGGTCACGCCCGGCGACTTCATGTCGATGAGCAGAAAGCTGATGCCGGTCTGGGGCTTGCCCTCGTTGCTGGTGCGCACCAGGCAGAAGATCCACTCGCCGTACTGGCCCAGCGTAGTCCAGGTCTTCTGGCCGTTGACTATGTATTTGTCGCCCACGCGCTCGGCACGGGTCTTGACGCTGGCCAGATCGGAGCCCGAGCCGGGCTCGGAATAGCCCTGGCTCCACCAGACTTCGCCGCTGGCAATGCCGGGTAGAAAGCGCTGGTGCTGGGCCGGCGTTCCATAGGCCATGATGACGGGCGCCACCATCACCGGGCCGAAGGGCACGATGCGCGGCGTGCAGGCCAGGGCGCATTCCTCCTCGAACAAATGCTTTTGCACGGCCGTCCAGCCGGGGCCGCCGAACTCCTTGGGCCAGCCATAGCCGAGCCAGCCTTTTTTGCCCAGGATCCTGGCCCAGCGCTGCATATCGTCGCGCGTCAGGTGCAGATCGTGGCGCACCTTGTGCGCGATGTCTTCCGGCAGATG
>JAFAIY010000389.1 GCA_019236485.1 Comamonas sp.
CTGGCTGACCTGGGCCAGCTTCAGCTGCGCCAGCACCGGGGATTGCGGCGGCACCACGACCAGATTGCCTTCGCGGCGCAGCGCCGTCTGGCTATCGGCGGCGGCCGGTGGCTGTTTGTCGCCGTTGCAGGCAGCAAGCGCCAGGCAAAGCAACAGGCAGGCAGCCCCCACGGGGCGGCGGGATTTCAAGACTGGTTTCATAAGCAGCAAACAGTGGCATCGATATGGCCAGGGCAGGTCCCGGCCTGGGATTGATCCTGCCTCGCCTCGGCAACTCCTTGATTACAGAAGCGGCGGCGCAGCAAGACAGAGGAGCTGCAGGGCGCGGCCAAAGCCGTGCGCCGTAGCGCCTTCAAGAAATGGTCATCCAAGGGGAACTCCTCCATGCGATGGGCGGCAAAGCATGCCGCCGTGGCGCCAGGGTCTGGTGCCCTGATCCTAGCCCTCGATTATCAAATCCACCAGCCGTCAAAGCGAGCCTGATATGGGAAGAGACGCCTGGTTTTTGGTTGGCCCCGGCTATACCTTGGTATAGCGAATTCGTCATATGTCTGAAACAAAGCAGGCCACCTTTGCAGGTGGCCCGTCGCGGACATGGACGCCTGGCGCCGGCCGCTTGTCAATCGACCTTGAGACCTAGCTGCGCGCTCACGGCCGCATAGCGCTCGATATCGGCCGCGATGAGCTTGCCGAACTGAGCCGCGGACTCCCTGGCCAGCGTATAGCCCTGCTCGCGCAGCGATTGCTGCATTTCGGGCTCGGCCAGGATCTGCGCCAGCACCTGGTGCAGACGGGAGATCACGGGCTCGGGCGTGGCGGCCGGCGCCAGCAGGCCATGCCACTGCTCGACGGCATAGCCGGCCAGACCCTGCTCGGCCACCGTGGGCACATCGGGCAGGGAGGCGACGCGGGCCGGCGCCGTGACGGCGATCGCGCGCACGCGGCCCGCGGCTATCAGCGGCGCGGCGCTGCTGGCCGTGACCACGGCCAGAGGCAGCTGCGCGGCGGCCACCGCCGTGATGGCCGGGCCGCAGCCCTTGTAGGGCACATGCTGCAGGCTGGCATGGGAGGCCTGGGCCAGCATCTCGCCGGCCATATGCTGGGGCGTGCCATTGCCGCAGGAGGCAAATGGCAGGGGCGACTCCGGCCTCGCTCCGGCCAGCGCCTCGCGCAGATTGCGCACGCTGCTTTGGCTGGGCACGACCAGCACCGAGGCGATGGTCCCCGCATTGAACACGGCCTTGAAGTCGCGGCGCGGATCGAAGTCCAGATGCCGATAGACGCCGGGGTTGATGGCGAACGAGCTGTTGACCATCAGCAGCGTGGCACCGTCGGGGGTGGCCTCGGCCACGGCACGCGCACCGATATTGCCGCTGGCGCCGGGCCGGTTCTCCACCATCACGGACTGGCCCAGGCGCTGCTGCATGGCCGCTCCCAGGCGGCGCGCCAGCAGGTCCGTGCCACCGCCTGGCGGAAAGGTCACGACGATGGTGATGGGCTTTTCAAAGCGCACGGCCGCCGTACCCGCGCGGGCATGCCAAATCCCCGCCACCGTCACCGCCAGTGCTGCAGCAACCAGCGCCGCCCAGCTGCGGCGCTTCTTAAGCATGGCCTTCATCAAGTACACCTTTCGCAATCCAACAAGCAACGCGCCTCAAGCACAAGCACGCCCCAAACAAGGGACAGCAAGCAAGCGCCGCCGCGCAGCGAGGCTGTCGTCCCCCTTGGGGGGAAGCGGCAAAGCCGCTCAGGGGGCAAGCCATCAAGCGTCCAAACCGATATCCAGCACGCGTGCGCTGTGCGTGAGCCAGCCCACGGCGATCTGGTCCACGCCGGTGGCGGCCACCGCGGGCGCGGTCTCTGGGGTGATGCGGCCCGAGGCCTCGGTGATGGCCCGGCCCTGGCACATGGCCACGGCCGTGCGCAGCTCGTCCAGGCTCATGTTGTCCAGCAGCACCACGTCCACGCCTAGTTGCAGTGCGATCTCCAGCTGCGCCAGCGTGTCCACCTCGAGCTCGATCTTGACCATATGGCCCACGCCCGCGCGGGCCCGGCCCATGGCCGTGGCCACGTCGCCGGCGAGGGCGATATGGTTGTCCTTGATGAGCACGGCATCGTCGAGGCCGAAGCGGTGATTGCTGCCGCCGCCCACACGCACCGCGTATTTCTGCAGCGAGCGCAGGCCGGGCATGGTCTTGCGCGTGCAGGTCACGCGCGTGCCATAGGGCTTGACGGCTTCGGCGATCGAGTGCGTGGCCGAGGCCACGCCGCTCAGATGGCACAGATAGTTGAGCGCCGTGCGCTCGGCACTCAGGATGGCACGGCTCTTGCCACGGATGCGCGCGATCTCCATGCCGGGCTTGAGCAGGCTGCCGTCTGTGCAACTGACATCAAACTCCAGGCGAGAGTCCATCAGCGTGAAGGCTAGGCGCGCCAGATCCAGGCCGGCCAGCACGCCGTCCTGGCGCGCCACCAGGCGCAGCTCGCCCTTGGCATCGGCCGGCACGATGGTGTCGGTGGTCAGGTCTCCGGCGCGGCCCAGGTCTTCCAGCAAGGCCATGCGCACCAGAGGCTCCAGCATCACATCGGGCAGAGGGGAAACCGGCAGTGCGGCAATCTTATTAATGCTCATTTTGAGTATTTGTATATAAATAAAAAACGCGATGTGTGCTCCAGGCATCGCGCGCACCGACTTATGCTAAACCTGAGCATTAACCGGGTCAAGACCATTTGAAGGCGACAGAAAGCTCAGTGGGTTCTGGCCAGAGGCAGCTTGTTGCCCGCAATCGCGCGTTCCAGCATCACATTGCGCCGGAAGCGAAACAGCTTGGCGGGGCGGCCCGCGCCCGCAACCGTCGTCTGGCCGGTTTCCTCCACCAGGGCCTGCTGCTCGATCAGGCGGCGGAAATTCTGCTTGTGCAGGCCGCGGCCCGCGAGAGCTTCCACGGTCTGCTGCAGTTGCAGCAGCGAGAACTCATCCGGCATCAGCTCGAACACCACGGGCCGGTATTTGATCTTGGCGCGCAGGCGCGCAATGCCCGTCGCCAGGATGCGGCGGTGATCGTTGCTCATGGCCGCGCCGGGCAGGAGCTGGGCCGCCGGCGCGCCGACCCCATCGCGCCAGGCCTCGGCGACCAGTCCGGCCTCGAACAGCAGCTCATAGCGCTGCAGCACCAGTTCCTCGTTCCACTCCTGGTCTTCGAGGCCAAAAGTCATGGCCGCGCGCTGCCATCTTGCGCTTCTGGCCACGCTATCCGCAGCAGCGTCGGCCCAGCGTCTGAGCGCCGGTGCGATCTGCTGTGCCACCAGCTCCGGCATGCCCTCGCGCCAGTCTTCCCAGGGGAAATAGCGATACCAGTCCTGCCAGCCGGGCTGGGCCGCGCCGGCCTCGTCGAACTCGCGCGTCAAGGCCAGATAGCTGATGGAGATGGCCCGCGTGCCCAGATCCTGCGAACGCTCGCGGTCCGCAAAGGTGTAGAGCTGCTCGACAAAGCCCAGCGGATGATGGGTCTGCTTTTCCACCCAGGCCCGCAGGCTGACCTGCAGCGAACGGTGATTGCTGGTGAATGGCCCGGCAGGCAATGCCAGCCCCGAGTTCGTGGTCAGGATGCGCGGCTGGCCGCCGGTGACCGCAATCAGCACCGCCACCAGATCAGCCTGCACGGAATGCTGCTCCATATCGCTCAACAAATAGGCCTCGAACTCGTTACGCTTGGGATGGGAAGTTTTGATCCTAACCCAGCCCGGCCGCGAAACCCGGCAGTTGCACCACTTCCGGCGGCGACCGACCCGCCGTCAACAGCTCAGCCGGCGGCCTGGTTGGCGCACAGCTTTTGCAGCAGCTCGCAGAAAAGCTCGCGCTCCCCTTGGTCCAGGGGCTGGAGAATGCGCTGCTGCGTGCGCTGCACGGCGGGCATGGCGCTCTCCAGCAGCTCCAGGCCGGCCGGGGTCAGGTGCAGCAGGCGCACCCGGCGATCCTGGGCACTCAGGCTGCGCGTCAGCAGCTGCTTGCCCTCCAGCCTGTCGATCACGGCGCCTATGGTCGAGGTGTCGAAGCTGACCTTCTCGGCCAGGGATTTCTGGTCCAGGCCCGGCTGCCCTTCCAGGGCCTGGAGCACGGCGAACTGCACCGGGGTCAGGCCCAGGCCGTCGGTCTCCTGCATGAACAAGGCCACGGCAATCTGCTGCAGCCTGCGTATGCCATGCCCGGGCACGCTGTCGAGCCGGTGCAAATCAAAGACTTGGTTTTGAGAATTCATGGTTAACCCTAGGTCTGCTTCGTGCTTACGCTGCAGATAATACGTTCACTGATTATTTGTCAACTGACGATAAGAGATCGGACATATTATGCAATTCCACCATCAAGGCTTTCGCGCCGG
>JAFAIY010000435.1 GCA_019236485.1 Comamonas sp.
ACCACGGCCAGCTCGCAGTGCGCGATCTGCTGCAGCCGCGCATGGTATTGCTCCAGCGTGTAGCGTCCCTTGTACCACTGGCCCAGGCTGTCGTCGGAGGCTTCGACGGACAGCACGGGGGCGGTGATGGCCGCCAGGCAGGCAATGGCCTCGTCGGCGCGGTAGATGTAGGGATTGACCACCTTGTGCGAGGCGTCGCCCAGAATATGCCAGCGGCCCTGCGCGTCGGGCGCCGACCAGTGGTGGGCCAGCCACAGGGCCTTGTCGCGCGGCAGGCGCCGGTTGGTCTTCTGCAGGCGGCCGGCCACGGCTTCCACGCTGTCATAGGCCGCCAGGCCCATGCCGCCCGCGCGCTGCTCGCGCAGCTCGTCCATCCACTGGGCCAGGCGTTTGGGCGCCTGACTGGCCGGGACTTCGGGCATGCCGAAGCCTTCGAGATTGACAAAGCTGCGGATGCGCTCGGGCCGCGCTCCCGCATACCAGCTGCAGATATTGCCGCCCATGCTGTGGCCGACCAGGTCCACGGGCCGGTCCGGCGAGAGCTGCTCCAGCAGCAGGTCCAGATCGGCCAGGTAGTCGGTGAAGTAATAGCTGTCGCAGGGCTGGGCCGCACGGCTGAGGCCGAAGCCGCGCCAGTCATGGGCCACGATGCGGCGGCCGCGCACAAAGGCCTCGCCGAAGGCGTCGACCACAAACTGCCAGGAGGCGGCCACGTCCATCCAGCCATGGGCGAGCACCAGCAGCGGTAGCTCGGGATCGGGTTCTGCGGGCTCCCAGCTGCGCTGGTGGTAGTGCAGGTCACGCACCGGCAGCATGCTGGATTGCCAGAGTCGGCGCGGCTGGTAGGGAAGAAGTTCTGTGCTCATCGGGTCTCCGTTTCCCCCATTATTGCGGCCGCGAAAGCCCGGGCCGTCTTCCGCGGGACAGGGCCGAAGGCCGCAGCAGCAAAAACATGGCGCGGCAGCCGCGGGGCGCAGGGCGCAGCGCATAAACTTGGGCGCATGACCTCTGCAGCCTCTTCCACCCGTCTTTCCATGCATCCCGTCGCCCTGGGACAAAGCGATCTGCGCGTCAGCCCGATCTGCCTGGGCACCATGACTTTCGGCGAACAGGTCGACGAGGCCGAGGCCTATCGCATCATGGACCGTGCCGTGGAGCGCGGCGTGGACTTCTTCGACACGGCCGAGATGTATTCCGTGCCCGCACGCGAAGCCACTTTCGGCGCCACGGAGGCCATCATCGGCCGCTGGCTCAAGGCCAGGCCCGGCATGCGCGCCAGGCTGACCCTGGCCACCAAGGTGGCCGGTCCCTCGCGCGGCATGCCCTGGATCCGGGCGGGCGCGGGCATGGCCGCGCAGGACATCGTCAACTCCTGCGAGGCCAGTCTCAAGCGCCTGCAGACCGAGGTGATCGATCTCTACCAGATCCACTGGCCCGAGCGCCATGTGCCCATGTTCGGCGCGCTGTACTACGACCCTCAGAAAGAGCATTCGGCCACGCCCATCCATGAGCAGCTGCAGGTGCTGGGGCGTCTGGTCAAAGAGGGCAAGATCCGCCATATCGGCCTGTCGAACGAGACTCCGTACGGCGTGCATGAATTCGTGCGCCTGGCCGAGCAGCACGGCCTGCCGCGCGTCGCCACCACGCAGAATCCGTACTGCCTGATCAACCGCAGCTACGAGAATGCACTGGACGAAACCTGCGCGCGCCTCGATGTGTCGCTGCTGGCCTATTCGCCGCTGGGCTTCGGCCTGCTGAGCGGCAAGTTCGACCAGTTCGCACCCACCGAGCCCGGCGCGCCCAAAGAGGCGCGCATCGCCAAATATGAATCGGTGCAGAAACAGCGCTGGGGCCGCTCCGACGCACTGGCCGCCGCACGCCGCTACAACGCGCTGGCGCGCCGGCACGGCATGACCCCGGTGCAGATGGCGCTGGCCTTCTGCTATACCAAGTGGCAGGTGGCCAGCACCATCATCGGCGTGACCTCGGTGGCGCAGCTGGACGAGGACCTCAACGCCTGGGGCACCGAGCTGGCGCCCGAGCTGCTGGCCGAGATCGACCAGATCCGCTGGGAAATGCGCGATCCCGCGGTC
>JAFAIY010000569.1 GCA_019236485.1 Comamonas sp.
ATCGCGCACAATGCGGCCCATGAAACTGCTGGTCGTCGAAGACGAGATCAAACTGGCCGAGTACCTGCACAAAGGCCTGACCGAGGAAGGCTTTGTGGTCGATGTGGCCCACAACGGCATCGACGGCCTGCATCTGGCCACCGAACTGGCTTACGACCTCATCGTGCTCGACGGCATGCTGCCCGGCATCGACGGGCTGGCCCTGCTCGCGGCGCTGCGCCAGTCCAAGCAGACCCCGGTGCTGATGCTGACCGCGCGCGGCCAGGTCGAGGACCGCGTCAAAGGCCTTCAGGGCGGCGCCGACGACTATCTGGTCAAGCCCTTTGCGTTCTCCGAACTGGTGGCGCGTATCCACGTGCTGCTGCGCCGCAGCGGTCCCGCGCTGCCCGCGCCCGAGGCCACCATGCTGCGCATGGCCGACCTCGAACTCGACCTGATACGCCGCCGCGCCACGCGCGCCGGCCAGCGCCTGGACCTGACGGCCAAGGAGTTCAATCTGCTGAGCCTGCTGCTGCGCCGCCAGGGCGAGGTGCTGTCCCGCACCGAACTGGCCTCCCAGGTCTGGGACATGAATTTCGACAGTGAAACCAATGTGGTCGAGGTGGCCGTGCGCCGCCTGCGCCTCAAGCTTGACCAGCCTTTCGACACGCCCTTGCTGCACACGGTGCGCGGCATGGGCTATGTGCTGGAGTCGCGCGCACCGTGAACTTGCTGAATGCCTTCGGCTCCGGCGCCGTGCCGCATCTGGGCCGGCGCCTGTCGTTCTGGCTGGCCCTGCAGACCATGCTGGGCCTGGGCCTGGTCTGCGCCGCCGTCTACGTGGTGGCGGCGATGACGCTGGAAGAACGCCAGCAGGAAACCCTGGACCACAAGCAACAGGCCGTGCTGCACCTGATGACCGAAGGCCGCAGTGCCCATGCGGACAAGGGCCCGGACCATATGCTCGACGACTTCCTGACCGGACACGACGAGCTGTCGCTGCGCATCGTCGACGGCCAGGGCCGCGTGGCCTACGAGCGCCTGCGCCAGCCCCTGGGCGAGGCACGCACGCTGCGGCGCAGCTTTGCGGTGACGCTGGCCGGCGTGCCGGACGCACATGCCGAGCTGCTGCTGGACCGCCGCCCGGACGATGCGCTGCTGGAGCGCCTGGCCTGGACCTTGGGCCTGGCCGCCGTGGGCGGCGCCCTGCTGGCCTCCCTGGTCGGCAGCGGGCTGGTTCGCCTGGGCCTGGCGCCGCTGCGCCTGCTGACCGAGCAGACGCGCCGGCTCTCGGCCCAGGACCTGCAGCGGCGTCTCGACGATCACGGTCAGCCCCAGGAACTACGCCCGCTGATCGACCAGTTCAACGCGCTGCTGGAGCGCCTGTCCGTGGCCTACCGGCAGATGGAGGCTTTCAACACCGACGTGGCCCACGAGCTGAACACGCCGCTGACCACGCTGATCAGCAGCTGCGAACTGGCGCTGCGCAAGCCGCGCAGCGAGGCCGAGCTGCGCGAGGTGCTGGCCTCCAACCTCGAAGACCTGCAGCGCATGGCCGGCATCGTGGCCGACATGCTGTTCCTCTCCCAGGCCGACCGCGGCCAGGGCGCGCGCCTGAGCGCCGTGGCCAGCCTGGCGGCGCTGGCGCACGAGGTCATCGAATTCCACGAAGCGGCGCTGCAGGAAGCCGGGGTGCAGGTGGTCGTTCAGGGCGATGTCCGGGCCCGGGTCGATGCGCGCCTGCTGCGCCGCGCTCTGTCCAATCTGCTGGGCAATGCCACGCGCTATGCGACTCCGGGCTCGACCATTGCCGTGCAGATCAGCCACCATCCCTGCGCCCGCCATGAGGGCGCGGGCGATGTGGAACTGGCCGTGCTGAACCAGGGCCCGCCGATTCCCGCCGCGCACCTGCCGCGATTGTTCGACCGTTTCTACCGCGGCGACGCGGCGCGCAGCCAGGCCGACCGCAACCACGGCCTGGGTCTGGCCATCGTGGCGGCGATTGCGCGTCTGCATGGCGGCTACACGTTTGCCGAATCGGTCGACGGCCAGACCCGCATAGGCCTGATGCTTCCCGCAAATACCCACTGAGCTGCGGTGCTAGCGGCAACATCCCGACACCGGAGTTCCACCCTGCTCACAATGCGCAGCGCCGGTTAACGCCTATCGCCATTGGCAACAGGCTGAAAGAGCCGGCCCACAGCACCGCGCAGCGCCAGACGACAGCCGGGCTCCACACGATGCGCGACCATGAGGCATGGCTTGCACCATGAAAGGAGGCACCATGTTTCAGGTACGGAAAAGCGCAGCCCCTGCGCTGCTGGCATCGGCACTGCTGACCGCCCTGGCTTCGCTGGCCCAGCCCATGGAGGCGGCCAAGATACCGCCCATGCGCGAGCAAGGCGCGCTGCAGTATTCCTGCGGCGGCATAGGCCTCGACGAATCCACGGCCATGCGCGCGGTGATGAGCGAATATCCGCTGTCGCTGCTGTTCACCGACAAGGACGGCGAGTATCTGGCCGATATCTCGGTGGAGATCAAGGGCGCCAAGGACAGCTACCGCTTCCAGGCCGGCGGCCCGGTCTGTCTGCTGAGGCTGCCCGAAGGGGCTTACACCCTGCAGGCCACGACCCGCGACGGCCAGACCCAGAGCCTGCAGGTACATGTGGACAAGGGCCAGCATCTGCTGGAGCTGCGCTTCTGACCCAGCGCGCGCAAGGGCTTGAGTCGCGCCGCGCGC
>JAFAIY010000576.1 GCA_019236485.1 Comamonas sp.
TTGGCCAGCCAGGGCTGGAGCTTGCCGTCGGTCTTGACCTTTTCCTGCAGCGCCTTGAGCGCCTCCAGGCGCGCGGACAGATCGGCGTGGCGGCTGTTTTCGGCATTCACGGCCTGCTGGCGCGTGCGGCGGTCTTCGTCGAGCTGGGGTACGGACTCCTGCAGCTCGTTGAGCACGGCATCGGCCATCTCGGCCAGCTCCTGGGCCTCGGCCAGCTGTGCCTGCAGATTGTTCAGCCGCGCCTCGTCGGGCGTTTCCAGCGCATTGCGGTCGGCGCGCAGGCGCTCGTAGCGGGTTTCGTACTGGCGGCGTTGCTCGTCCAGGCTGCGCTGCTCGGCGGCAAGCACTTGGATCTGCTGCTGCACCTGCACCACGGAACCGCGCTGGTCGCTGTCGGCCTTTTGCGCATTGCGCAGCGCCTCCTCTAGGTCCGGCAGGCGCATGGTCTGCTCCTCGACCTGGGCAGCCAGCATCTCGGCCTGCTCCTCGGCATCCATGCCCGCGCCTTCGATGTTTTCGATCTCGGCCTGGGCCTCCTCGCTGCGGCTGCGCCACAGCAGCAACTGCTCGGCCAGCTGCTGCAGCCGCTGCTGCACGCGCTGGCGGCCTTCGACCACATAGCGGATCTCGGCCTCCAGCTTGCCGACCTCGGCCGTGGCCTCGTAGAGCTTGCTTTGTGCCTGGTTGACCTGGTCGCTGGCATCGTAATGGGCCTGGCGCAGGGTTTCGAGACCGCTTTCGTTGTTGCGGATATCGGCCATGCGCTCTTCGAGCTCGTTGACGACCTTGAGCCCTTCGACGCGCACCCGGTCCTGCTCGGCCTCGGCCTCGCCACGCTTCATGAACCACAGCTGGTGCTGCTTGAGCGTGACCTGGGCGTTCAGGCCGTTGTACTTGGCCGCGACCTCGGCCTGCTTCTCAAGCTTGTCGAGGTTGGCGTTGAGCTCGCGCAGAATATCTTCCACACGGGTGAGGTTTTCGGTCGTGGCCGAAAGGCGGTTTTCCGTCTCACGACGACGCTCCTTGTATTTGGAAACCCCGGCCGCTTCCTCGAGGAACAGGCGCAGCTCTTCGGGGCGCGACTCGATGATGCGGCTGATCGTGCCCTGGCCGATGATGGCGTAGGCGCGCGGGCCCAGGCCCGTGCCCAGGAACACGTCCTGCACGTCGCGGCGACGCACGGGCTGGTTGTTGATGAAATAGCTGCTATTGCCCTCGCGCGTGAGCACGCGCTTGACGGCGATCTCGCCGAACTGGCCCCACTGGCCGCCCGCGCGGTGGTCGCTGTTGTCGAAGGTCAGCTCCACGCTGGCGCGGCTGGACGGCTTTCTGTGCGTGGTGCCGTTGAAGATCACGTCCTGCATGGACTCGCCGCGCAGCTCGCTGGCCTTGCTCTCACCCAGCACCCAGCGCACCGCGTCCATGATGTTGGACTTGCCGCAGCCGTTGGGGCCGACCACGCCCACCATCTGCCCAGGCAGGATGAAGTTGGTGGGTTCGGCAAAGGATTTGAAGCCGGAGAGCTTGATGGAATTCAGGCGCACGGTGTCGGAATCGGTCTAGCGAGGATTTTTGTGGGAAATCAGAAACGGCAAAACCGGCTGCGCAATCGCCAAACCTCAAAAAAACGGGTCCGCCGCGCAACCGATGACAGGCGGGAATCATAACGCGCCCCACCGACCGGCACGCCAAGATTGCAGCAACTCATCAAACCATAGCAGCTTGCGCCAGCCTCTCAATGGCCAGCGGCGGATTTTCAGGATGTTTGACCTTCGCCGGACTCAGGCCCGGGGCTGAAACGCGATCAGCCCCGCGCCAAGCAGGCATACGGCCACGCCTGCCATATCCCAGGCGCTGGGTTTCACGCCGTCGACCAGCCATAACCACAGCAGGGCCATGCTGATATAGACCCCGCCATAAGCCGCGTAGATGCGCCCCGAGGCCCAGGGATGCAGGGTCAGCAGCCAGACAAACAGGGCTAGGCTGGCCGCGGCGGGCAGCAGCAGCCAGGCACTGGCGCCCTGCTTGAGCCAGAGCCAGGGCAGATAGCAGCCCAGAATTTCGGCCACAGCGGTCAATGCAAACAGCAGCAGGGTCTTGATTTCGATCACGCGGATTTCCGGAGGCAAAACCTGGATTGTGGCCCTAGCGCATGGAGATGGGACTGAGTGCGGGCGCCGAGGCGCCGGGCACATTGCCGTTGGTGACCAGCCGCTCGAACTCCGCCACCGGCAGCGGCGGGCTCATCAGATAGCCCTGCCAGGCGTAGCAGCGCACGCCTTCGAGGAAGCGGCACTGGGCCTGGGTTTCCACGCCCTCGGCGATCACATGCAGGCCCAGGCTCTTGGCCAGGGCCACGATGGTGCGCGCAATCGCGGCATCGTTGGGGTCGGTGAGCACATCGCGCACAAAGCTGCGGTCGATCTTGAGCTGGTCCAGCGGCAGGCGCTTCAGATAGGCCAGCGAGGAGTAGCCGGTGCCGAAGTCATCGAGCGAAAAGCCTATGCCATAGGACTTGAGGCGCGCCATCTTGGCGATGGTGTCGTCCACATCGGCGACCAGCATGCCCTCGGTCAGCTCCAGCTTCAGGCGGTGGGCGTCGGCGCCATGCTCGGCCAGAGCCTTGAGCACCTGGTCGACGAAACCGCTTTGATGGAACTGCCTGGGGCTGACGTTGACCGACAGCACCAGCTGCCCGAAGCGCGGATGGTTGGCCCATTGCGCGAGCTGGTGGCAGGCCGCCTGCAGCACCCAGTCGCCCAGCGGCAGGATGAAGCCGGTTTCCTCGGCCAGCGGAATGAACTGCGCCGGCGGCACATGGCCTTTTTGCGGGTGCTTCCAGCGCAGCAGCGCCTCGGCACCGATCACGCGGCCCATCTCCACCTGGGGCTGGTAGAACAGCTCGAACTGTCCGGTCTGCAGGCCGGCGCGCATATCGTGCTCCAGCGTGCGGCGCTCCAGCAGGGCCGACTGCAGCTGCGGATCGAAGAAGCAGATCGCGTTGCGGCCCAGGCTCTTGGCCTGGTACATGGCCATTTCCGTGCGGCGCAGCACCTCCTCGGCACGCAGCTCCTGGCCGCCGAACAGGCTCAGCCCCATGCTCACCGTGATCTGGCGCGGCGTGCCCGCAATCTCCATGGGCTCGCGCAGCGCCGTCATCCAGCGCTCGGCCTCGTGCTCCAGACGCGCGGCCGCAGCCACGGAGTCGCTGCCCAGATCGTCGAGCAGCAGCACGAAGTCATCGCCGCCCTGGCGCGCGATCGTGGCTCCGGGCGGCAGCAGGGCCTGGATGCGCTGGCTCAGGCCCTTGAGCAGCAGATCGCCCTGCTCAAGGCCGAAGGCTTCGTTGAATGCCTTGAAATTGTCCACGTCCAGCAGCACCACGCCGCCGAAATGCTGGCGCCGCAGGCCCATGGCCAGGGCCTGCTGCAGCCGGTCGGCCATAAGGCGGCGATTGGGCAGGCCCGTGAGCGCATCGTAGAAAGCCAGGCGCCTGACCTCCCGCTCGGCGGCCTTGCGCTGGCTCTGATCCTGCAGCACCATCAGGCAGCCATCGGCCTGCACCACGCCCGACAGCGCCACCGCGCGGCGCTGGCCGTCAACTCCGATCAGCAGCATTTCTTGGGGCTCGATCATGCAGGCTGCGGGGTCTACCGACGAGCTGCTCCAGTCCGTGGCCGCCGCCGCCATGTCCGTGGTGTTGGCATCGTCCAGCGCCAGGCGCGCCTTGGCCTGTGCCGCCTGCCAGCGCTGCATCACCCGCTCGCGCTCGGCCGCATCGGGATACATGCGCTGCCACCATTGCAGGCCATGGCTGTCGGGCTGACCCGCATGACCGGCCAGACGCAGAAACTCGTCGTTCCAGTAGACAAAGCGCCCGTCCAGGTCCTCCATGACCAGGCCCACGGGCAGGCGCTGCATCAGATCGCGCAGCTGCTGGTGGCCCTGGCGCTCCATCTGCTCCAGACGCTTGCGGCCGCTGATGTCGCGCACCAGCACCAGCAGGCGCCGCGCATCCAGCGGGCCGCTGAGAAAAGCACTGAGCTCGACCCATAGCAGCGCGCCATTCTTGGCCCTCAGGCTGAACTCATCGGCGCTGTGGTGGAACTGGTCGAGGTCCAGCCCGTCCATGAAACGCGCGCAACGCGCCCTGTCCTCGGGCTGGACCATTTCCAGCACATTGCACTGCAGCAGCTCCTGCTGGCTGTAGCCGAGCAGACGGCAGTAATGCTGATTGGCCTTGACGACGGCCCGGCTGGCCAGGTCCACCTCCACCACGCCGAACGCGGCCTGCTCGCACATGGCCTGGAAGCGTGCGTCGCTTTCTTGCCTAGCCTGGGTCGAGGACCTGATGCTCTGCAGCCAGCTGGAGCGACTTTGCCACCAGCCCGACAACCACGCCGCCAGGGCCAGCCCCGCCAGAATGCCCAGGACCAGCACGGCCCAGGGCAGGCTTTTCTCCACCCAGGCCTGGTTGCCCAGCGCGGGCTTGAACTGCAGCACCCAGACGCGGTCGTGCACCCGCATCTGGCGCTCCAGCGGCTTGGCCAGCTCGAACTCGGGATCGCTTTCGCCGTCGGCCCAGAGATGGCCGGTATACATGGTCTGCGTCAGCCCCGCAGGGCCGTCCTGGGCGGGCTTTTGCGCACGACCAGGCGCGGCCGGCCCCAGATCCAGCAGGCGCATGGCCACATGGGGATAGGCCTCGGCCGGAACCAGGCCGCGCACCAGATCCTGCAGACGGATGCGCGCATTGACCGTGCCAAGCAGGGCCGATGTCGGCGCGGCATTCTCCTGGCCACCGGCTTGATGCTGGCCGGCAAACAAGGGGGCGCGCATGACCACGCCCAGCGGGCTGTCTGGCAGCTGCAGAAAGCTGAATGGCGCCGAGATCGATAGGGAGCGCGAGCGCCAGGTCGACATCAGGGAGTTCCAGGCCTCCTCGGGCTGGCGCGCATTGGTGCCGGCCAGGGCCTCGTTGCCTATCAGCGGCCAGACATAGGAGACCTCGAATGCCTGCATGCCCGCGGGCAGCTCGGCTTGGCCCTCCTGCTCCACCATGCGGGTCAGGCTCAGCGCCTTCAGACCCGCCAGGCGCTCCTCGCTCAGCAGGTGGTGGGCATGCTGGGCAAACACCTGCTGGCCTTCATTGACGTTGTCGCCCATGCGTTCGGCCAGCTGCTGCAGCAGACCGGTATAGGCATCGAGCCGCTCATGCAGCACGCGCTCGGACATATCGGCACTTTGCAGTAAACGCTGTTGCACACGCGACTGCAGAGCGCCGTGCACCTGCCAAGCACCAAAAGCACCGCAGCCCGCTCCCAGCAGCAGCGCGAGCGAGAACCTCCAGTGAGGGCGTGTCTTCAACGATGGACGAAGAACTGAACGCAGCATGCGAGAAACACGGATAGCAGAGAGTAAAGTGATGGCTGAGTCCTGCTGCCGTATGCCGCGCGAACACTTTTGGTGCCCCAGCTCCCCACATGCAAGATGCACATCGCATAGTGTGTAGGAAACAACCTACAACCCCAAGCCCTTGACCCCGCGAGCTTTCCCTGACGTCAATCGCCCATGTCCGGCAAATCCTGAGCTAAATCAAGCCCGAGGTATATACAGTCGTCGGAAAGCGCTTCTAAATCAAGAGCATTCTTACGCATCATAAATTGATAAATGTCAATTTTTATCAGGTACCACCCGACACGCTGAATGTTTTCAAATACCTCAAAACCTGTATTTTTTTTACCACAAGTCATTTCTGCGTAATGTGGCCGTAAACCTGGGCCCGCGGAGGCACAAAATGGGGTTTCCAAGCCCGCGGGCTCCATGACAATGCCGGACATGGCACATCTTCCGACCCTGCTCATCGTCTACCACTCGCTGACCGGCGGCACGCGCCAGATGGCGGAGGCCGCTGGTGCGGGCGCCCGCCAGGAAAGCGGTGTTGCCGTGCGCGTGCTGCACGCCACCCAGGCCTCGGCCCAGGACCTGCTGGATGCCCAGGGCTATCTGTTTGCCACGCCCGAGAACCTGGCCGCCATCAGCGGCCTGATGAAAGATTTTTTCGACCGCAGCTATTACGGAGCGCTGGACCGGATACAGGGCCGGCCCTATGCAAGCCTGATCTGCGCGGGCAGCGACGGCCATAATGCGGCGCGGCAGATAGAGCGCATCGCCACGGGCTGGCGTCTCAAGGCCGTGGCCGAGCCGCTGATCATCTGTACCCATGCGCAGACGCCGCAAGCCATACTCGCGCCCAAGCAGATCGAGCAGGCCGAGCTGCAGCGCTGCGAGGAGCTGGGCCAGTCGCTGGCCGCAGGACTGGCGCTGGGCATTTTTTAAGGACTATTGAATTTATGGCTTCAAGCGCTTTGGGGTGTGCGCTTGAGACCATTCAGGGCCTCCCCCCGATTCTTTGGCCCACACCTCGGCATGCGGCTGCAGCCGCATTGCGATACCGGGAAAGCTCCCGACACCTCGCTACCATCGCAGAGACTCTTCACCATCAAAGGCCTCATGCCAGACCCGCTCGAATCACAGACCATCGCTCTGCAGGGCCTGCTCACCCATACCCTGAGCGAACTGGGCATCGCAAACCGTCATGAAGGCGAGCGCATCACGCTGGATGATGGCCTGCAACTGCTCCCGTTTGAGCTCAGGACCGAAGCCAGATCCGATGGCAACTGGAGCAGCAGCACGGTGATCGAGGTCTATCACCCGCTGATCAAGGATGTGCTGTTCGAGTATCAGCATTCAGCGGGCAGCTCGTTACCCGAAGCTCTGCGCTCAGGCTTCAGAAGCTGGGCCCGCACGGATCTCGTCACGCTGCAGCAGGCCGTGCAGGACGAACTTGAGTGTCCATCGCTGAGCATGGGCTACAGCGACGAGCAGACGGGCACTGAATACCGTCGCCAAGTCGTGCTCGGCCCCATGGCGCACTACCAGCAGCACTCTCCCGAGCCCCCCGCCACACAGACCGACGACGAAGCCGAACATGACTTCTGCCCCTGCTGCCTGTTCACCAACAGCATGGATGCCTTCAGCGATGTGCTCAAAGGGC
>JAFAIY010000655.1 GCA_019236485.1 Comamonas sp.
GGCTATGTCCATGTGGATGCGAAGTACCTGCCCCAGATGCAGGATGAGGACAAGCGCCGCTATGTGTTCGTGGCCATCGACAGGGCCACCCGCTGGGTATTCATTGCCATCAAGCAACACAAAACTGCAGCATCCGCAAAAGCCTTCCTGGCCGCAGTGCGCAAGGCTGCGCCGTTCAAGATTCAGACCGTCCTGACGGACAACGTACTAAGAGCCGCTAACACTACTTCCCTTTGAGACCGGCATGAAGCATTTATGCTTCATGCCCTCATGGCAAGACAACCCGTTAGCAAAGAGCTGTGGCGACAGCTGCAGCCCCTGATCCCCGCCTTCACACCTTCGGTCAAAGGTGGCGCACGCAAGCTCACCGTGAGCGATGAGGCAGCGCTCAATGGCCTTCTGTTTGTGCTGCAAACAGGCATTCCTTGGGAAGATCTCCCCCAGGCCCTGGGCTACGGCAGCGGTATGACTTGCTGGCGGCGCTTACGTGATTGGAATGCCAACGGCGTCTGGCAAAAATTGCATCTGGCGATGCTGGTGCGACTGCGTGAACATGACCAGATTGATTGGAGCCGGGCCAGCATGGAGGCTCCTCGGTGCCAAGCCCCCGGGGGGTCAGGAAACGGGCCCCAACCCCACCAATAGAGGCAAGCTCGGCTCCAAACGGCACCTCGTTGTAGATGGCAGAGGCATCCCGCTTGTGATCCTGGTCAGCGGCGCCAACAGGCACGACTCCATGATGTTTGAGAAGTGCATGGATGCGATTCCAGCCGTTGCTGGCCTGCTGGGGCGGGCACGCAAACGACCGGTGAAGCTGCATGCGGACAAAGGCTACGACTACAAACGCTGCCGTGCTTACTTGAGGCAGCGCGGTATCGCCAGCAGGATTGCCAGGCGAGGAGTCGAGAGCAGCGAAAAGCTGGGCAAACATCGCTGGGTCGTGGAAAGAACACACGGGTGGTTTGCTGGCTTTGGCAAGCTGCGCATTCGCTTTGAAAGGCGACTGGACATCCACGAAGCGTTGCTGAAACTGGCCGCGGCGATTATCTGTGCACGCTTCGTGGATCGGTGGTGTTAGCCGCTCTAAGCCATCCAGTACAAAAAGGATCAGCTCATCGCACCCACGCCGGGAAGTAGCCCAATGAGTCTTGCACCGTGCTGTCGTGTGCCGGAACCACGACCAAGTCGGGTTCAGATTGCATCAGCGCACGCACCTTTTCAATACTGCTCTGCGTTTGCTGCGGGTTGCTGTCCACCAGTTTGCCCGCGACCCAGAACTTGGGCTTACCTTGCTGCAACGCCGCCACTGTCCAGGCCACATCTCCAATGAAGAAATACTGCTTGCCTGAATCTACCGTGACAAAGAGTCCCACAGACCCGGGGGTGTGGCTAGGCATCGGCACCAGTACCACCTTGCCATCCTTGAAGACATCGAGACTTTCAGGATAGCCCTTGAACGGTATCGGCTGAAACACCAAAGGCTCCCATTGAATGGTTGCCGCACTGGTTTGCGACTGCCATGTTCCTCCGGGGCCCGTACTGGGGGAGCGCACCAGCTCAAGCTCCGCAGAGGCAACGCCAACCCGCGCCTCGGGGAAGTCTTGTGCACCGCCCGCGTGGTCCCAGTGGCTGTGGCTCAGGATCACCCGTTGCAAAGGAGGGATACCCGCGTTGTCCAGTTGCGTTCGCGCTGTGACAACCGGCTTGTCGTACTTGAAGAACAGCCGCCACCAGATCGGCATGCCTTGCTGGTATTGACTGTCGATCTGGCTGCCCATGCCGGTGTCAAACAGCAGGTAGTCGTTGTGGTGTTTGACAAGAAAAGCCGAGAAATTGGAGTTCACCTGCTTGGTGATGCTGCCGCCCGGCACCAGCAGCGCCTGTGGAACCGCGACCTGCGACGTCTTGACGATCGCAAAGCCCACATCGGGAGCCGCGTCAGGCTTCGGGTCCGTTGTTTGGGCAAGCGACGCGTGGGTCACCAAAGCCGACAGAAGGAGTGTGCAGAGGTATGTACAGTGGCGAAACATTTTCGTGTCCTGAGCGAAAAGGAGCCAAGCGTAAAGTTTGGTCTATGCTCCAATGTCAAGGCTTTGTCGTCATGCCTTCCGCACACACCACCATGAATGTCAGCCAAGTCGCCAAGGCGGCCGGTGTTTCCACCGACACCGTTCGCTACTACGAGAAACAAGGGCTCATCAGTGCGCCGCCACGCCAGCCCAACGGCTATCGTTCTTACGGCGAACCCCACGTTGGTCTGGTGCGGTTTGTACGGGGCGCGCAAGCGCTGGGATTCTCATTGGCAGAAATAAAAGTCATCTTGCCGCAGATGGCGCAGGGCGCGTTTGGTCGCGGAGAGATCGAGCAGCAACTCGAAGCAAAGATGGCGCAGATCGACGCACACATGGCGCAGCTCAGGACGTTGAAAAAGGAGCTCCAAGCAACCTTTGATGCGCTGCGATGCGCACCCTCGAAGCCAGTGTCCACCGCGCAAGCGACGGCCCCCGACAGCGGCAGCGGTGCGGGCGCGGCAGTGGTGCGACGCGCATTTGCCAAGTCAAGCGAGCAACGTGATGCGCTCCGAAAGTCAGCCCAGATAGGGCATCAACCAACTCGTCGAACACCACCGAGTCGTGACGATTGTCCCCGGTGACGCAGAACATCATCGGGATGCCTTGGCCATCCGTGACGGGATGGCGTTAGCTGCCAAGCTTGCCCCTGTCCGTCGGGTTGGGGCCCGTTTCCTGGCCCCCCGGGGGCTTGGCACCGAGGAGCCATCTATGCTGGCTCGGCTCCAATCAATCTGGTCATGCTCGCGCAGACGCACCAGCATGGCTTGGTGCAAACGCTGCCAGACGCCATTGGCATTCCAGTCACGCAGGCGCCGCCAGCAGGTCATACCGCTGCCGTAACCCAAGGACTGAGGCAAATCTTCCCATGGGATGCCTGTTTGCAGAACAAACAGAAGGCCATTGAGCGCTGCTTCATCGCTCACGGTGAGCTTGCGTGCGCCACCTTTGACGGAAGGCGTGAAGGCTGGGATTAGGGGCTGCAGCTGTCGCCACAGTTCTGTGCTAACGGGTTGTCTTGCCATGAGGGCCAGAAGCATAAATGCTTCTGGCTGATCTCAAAGGGAAGTGGCGTTAGCGGCTCTTAACCAGTCTCAATGCACCATCAACACCGGCAAGGTCATGGACTGAAGCACCGAGCGCGTGGCTCCACCCAGCACCCATTCACGTGCTCGGCTATGTCCATAGCAGCCCATCACGAGCATGTCAGCGTCCAAATCGGCGGCCAGGGATAACAGAGCGTCTCCAGCGTCGCCTTGCTCCGGCCCACCGCAGTGCATGGTCGCAACAACTCCGTGGGTCTGCAGGTAGCGCTGCAGTGCCTGCAAAACAAGGTCGGGGGAGTCTCCATAGTAGACGACATGTACGTGATCGGCGCGGACGAGCCAAGGCAACGCAGTTGACACCGCGCGCGCAGCCTCCCGCGTTTGCTTCCACGCCACTAGCACGTTACGGCCAATATGAGCAATCGGACCGGCGTAGGGCAGCACCAAGGCTGGCCGGCCAGTCTCAATCAGCAGGTTAGGAACGAAGTCGGGCGGTATTCCGGCTGACGCCTCATCCGTGGCGTCACGCTGGCCTAGCACCATCAGGTCGGCATATAGTGCCTGCTGCGCGAATTCCCAGGGAGCACCATCTGTCAACTCGACCCAAGTCAGGCGTGGTGACGCGGCACTGGCGGCCTGGAAGGCTGAGTGAGCCTGATCACGGTACTCGTCGTCTAGTTTGGCCAGCTCACCTGCAATCATTGCGCCTCCCTCGATCGCCAGCGGGTAGCGCAGCAGCAAGGGCGTCACGCTGTACAGTGCCATTGCCTTTGCATCGAAGCTCTCGGCCAACTGGCGAGTGATCTGTACCCGTTCGACACATCGTGCTGTGCCGTCAATGTGCAGCAGAATGGACTTTGGAGTCTGCATGATGTTTCCCTTCCAAGAAGGAGGTTAGACATTCAGTCTAGACCTTGCCGAAACGCGATCACTTGAGTAACCTCAAGCGGGACATTGTTGGATATGAGATGGATTCTTGAAGCTCCGGACACGGTCCACCACTTATCCTTCGCTGATCTTGCCCCTGTAGTTCCGGACACAGTCCAGTCGCTACGCTAGCGCTGGTGGCGCTGGATGATTGCGCTGCTTCCGGCACTCCTTGGGAGACAACATTCCCAAGCTTGAATGCGGATGGATTCCGTTAAAGTGCTTGAACGCCTTCGCCAATTGCGCCAGCACGGTCGGTGCATCACACAGATCCATGCGGCTCTTGTAGTCACGCTTGAAGGTGCTAAGAGCGTATATGGACGCCCCGGTTTCTGACTGTCGACGTAGTAGGCTCGTGTCCGGTACCTCATTTGAAACACCCTTCCGACCTGGGTGGGTCATTGTGTGTTGTATCGAACGGTTGAATCCGCCGCCAGCAGCAGTCGTTCGGAGGTGCACTGAGGCCGTCTGGTCCTGGCCGAGAGTACCAGTTTGGCCCAGCGCTACATTGCGGCCATTGAGAACGGCCACCCTGCCGCAGTTTCCAGGGTGGCCGTCAGCGGCAACTTCAAATCTCCGTCTGTTCAGCGATCTCGAGGGCATCGTCGACTTCAATGCCCAGGTACCTCACTGTCGACTCCAGCTTAGAGTGGCCGAGCAGCAACTGCACAGCGCGCAGGTTCTTGGTGCGGCGGTAGATCAGTGTCGCCTTTGTCCTGCGCATCGAGTGTGTCCCGTACTCCATGCGGTCCAGGCCTAGCTCGTCAACCCAGTGACCGAGGATTCGGGCGTACTGCCGTGTCCCCAGATGTGGCGATTCGTGTAGCCTGCTTGGAAACAGGAAGTCCTCTGATTTCAGCCCAGCCAGCTTGATCCAGGCTTGCAAGGCGTCACGGGCAGGCTGCGTGATCTCGAACTGCACTGGACGCTGAGTTTTGTGCTGCATGACGACCGCACGCGATGCCACCTGGTCGCCGTGGCATACATCCCGAACCTTGAGGGCGACAAGGTCGCATCCACGCAGCTTGCTATCGATACCCAAGTTGAAAAGAGCAAGCTCGCGCACCCTGCCTTCCATCTGAAGCCTTACGCGCAGTGCCCAGATGTCCTTGAGCTTGAACGGAGCCTTCTGCCCGACGATCTTGCCCTTGTTCCACGGCTCGCGATGAGCGGTATTACCTGTGAATCCCATGATGGTCTCCCATCGAGTTGAGGAGCACACAGGATGCGCTGGCTTCGATTCACCTGAGCGACTAGCGATGCTCGGCTGCCACAGCCTTATGACTGTCAGCTTCTTGGCGTAGCCATGAATTCAACATCTCGGCCAGGAGCGGAGTGTCACCAATGTCCGCTGAGGAGTACCCTGCCAGTGGCAAAAAACGCAACACTATGGCTTCGCAGCCAGGAAGTAGCTCTCATCCATCCGGGCCAAGATATCCGTCACAGGCACGGAGCCGTCGAGGCGCATGGTGT
>JAFAIY010000024.1 GCA_019236485.1 Comamonas sp.
GACCATCACAAAGGCCAGCACGCCAAAGCCCACGGCCCGCCGGTCCAGCGCCGCGTGGTAGCCGGTGATCACGCCCTCGTCCTCGAGGTGCTTGATGCGCCGCCATGAAGGCGATTGCGACAGATTGACCCGCTGCGCCAGCTCGCCTGAGGTCAGCCGCGCGTTCTCCTGCAGCGCGCGGACCAGCAGGCGATCGGTCTTGTCGAGTTCGCTTGACATAAATATACCTATTTATATGAATTAATTGGATTAATTATCCAATTTGAAGCCAATTTATGGATAACCATTAAATCATCCCATAGGCCGGCAAATAGCATGCGATCTCCAAAGCCAAAACCACAACGGAGACACCCCATGCCGGCCTTTGAGGAAATCGTCCAGCGCGAGTCTGGACTCAAGCAACAGCTGTCCGCGGGACAGATGACCATGATCGCCATCGGCGGTGCCGTCGGCACCGGCCTGTTCCTGGGCAGCGGCTTCGCCATCGGCTTTGCCGGGCCCAGCGTGCTGATCAGCTATGCGATAGGCGCCGTGATCTCGCTGCTGCTCATGGGCTGCCTGGCCGAGATGACCGTGGCCCACCCGACTTCGGGCTCGTTCGGCGCCTATGCCGAGCACTACATCGCGCCCATTGCGGGCTTTCTCGTGCGCTATGCCTACTGGGCGGCCGTGGTGCTGGCCGTGGGCACCGAGGTGACGGCCATAGGCCTGTACATGGGCTACTGGTTCCCCGAGGTGCCGCGCTGGACCTGGGTGGTGCTGTTCTCGGCCCTGCTGATAGGCGTGAACATGATGAGCGTCAAGGCCTTCGGCGCCGTGGAGTACAGCTTCTCCCTGGTCAAGATCGTGGCCATCGTGGCCTTCATCCTGATCGGCGCCTGGGTGGTCTTCGGCACCCGGCCCGCGGGCGTGGGCTTTGGCAACTACGTCAACAACGGCGGCTTCTTCCCCAACGGCCCCTGGGGCACCTGGGTGGGCGTGATCATCGCCATCTTCAGCTACCTGAGCATAGAGATGATCGCCGTGGCCGCGGGCGAGGCCAAGGACCCGCAGCGCGCCATCACCAGCGCCTTCCGCTCCACCATGGTGCGCCTGGTGGTGTTCTACCTGGCCACCATCGCGCTGATGCTGGCCATCGTGCCCTGGGCCACGGCCGGCAAGGAAGGCAGCCCCTTCGTCAAGGTGATGGAGATCATCGGCATTCCGGGCGCGGCCAGCGTGATCAACTTCGTGGTGCTGGTCGCCGCCCTGTCGGCCATGAACAGCCAGCTCTACATCACCACGCGCATGATGTTCAGCCTCTCGCGCGCCGGCCATGCGCCTGCCGTGCTGGGCCGCGTCAACTCGCGCGGCGTGCCTATGCCGGCGCTGCTGCTGTCCTGCCTGGGCATTGCCGTGGCCACGCTGTTCAACATCGTGAACCCCGAGCAGTCCTTCATGCTGATGATGGCCGTGTCCATGTTCGGCGCCATGTTCACCTGGTTCATGATCTTCGTGACCCATCTGTTCTTCCGCGCCCGCCGTGCGCGCCAGGGCGCTGCACCGCTGGCCTTCCGCATGTGGGGCTTCCCGGGGCTGACGCTGCTGGGCGCCGCACTCATGCTGGCCGCGCTGGTGTCCACGCTGTTCACCGACGTATTCCGCCTCACGCTGCTGACCGGCGTGCCTTTCCTGCTGCTGCTGGCCGCCGTCTACGGACTGTGGTACCGCAAGCCCGCCGCAGCGACCACCACAGCGCCGACCGCGGCCCAGACCCATGTCTAAGACGGTTCCGACCGTCCGATCCGATTTCATTTGCCAGCCACCAGCACCATGACGACTGCCTCCGCTTCCGTTTTCGCCCATGTCCCGCCCTATCCCGGCGATCCCATACTCTCGTTGATGGAGGCCTTCCAGCAGGATGAGCGCACCGCCAAGGTCAGCCTCAGCATAGGCCTGTATTTCGACGAGCAGGGCCGTCTGCCGGTGCTCAACTGCGTGCGCCAGGCCGCCCAGGCCCTGAGCCAGAACATCACGCCCTGCGGCTATCTGCCCATAGAGGGCATAGCCGCCTACCGCCAGCTGGTGCAGAACCTGGTGTTCGGCGCCGATCACGAGGCCGTGCGCGCGCAGCGCATCGCCACGTTGCAGACCCTGGGCGGCTCGGGTGCGCTCAAGGTCGGAGCGGATTTCATCAAGCGCTACTTCCCCGAGGCCGAGGTCTGGCTCAGCGACCCGACCTGGGAGAACCATCTGGCCATCTTCGAAGGCGCGGGCCTGCGCACCCACAGCTACCCCTACTACGATGCGGCCACGGGCGGCCTGCGCTTCGACGCCATGCTGGATACGCTGCGCGGCATTCCCTCGGGCAGCGTGGTGCTGCTGCATGCGAGCTGCCACAACCCCACGGGCGTAGACCTGTCGCGCGAGCAATGGCAACAGCTGATTCCCGTGATCGTCGAGCGCGGACTGATCCCGTTTGTCGACATGGCCTATCAGGGTTTTGGCGATGGCCTCGACGACGATGCCTGGTCCGTGCGCGCTCTGGCCGATGCCGGCGCCCAGGCCTTTGTGGCCAACTCGTTCTCCAAGAACTTCTCGCTCTACGGCGAACGCGTGGGCGGGCTCAGCGTGGTCTGCAACGACGCGGCCACGGCCGCCAATGTGCTGGGCCAGCTCAAGGCCACGGTGCGCCGCAACTATTCCTCGCCCCCCACCCAGGGCGCGCGCCTGGTGCAGCAGGTGCTGCAGTCGCCCGAGCTCAGCCAGCTGTGGGCCGAGGAGCTGGCCGAGATGCGCGGCCGCATCAAGAACATGCGCGCCCAGCTGCACCAGGCGCTGCACGAACGCTTCGGCGAGCGGCGCGATTTCGGCTTTCTGCTGACCCAGCGCGGCATGTTCAGCTACACGGGCATCACAGAGCCCCAGGTCAACCGCCTGCGCGACGAGCATGGCGTGTATCTGATCCGCTCGGGCCGCATGTGCATGTCGGGCCTGTCCCAGGCCAATGTGCAACATGTGGCCGACGCCATCGCCAAGGTGCTGGAGGCGCCGCAATGAGCGGCTGCCCTGTCCATGGCGGCCTGACCGAACGCATCGTCGCCGAGGAAAAGGCACAGCTGGATTTCAGCCGGTCCATGAGCTATGGCGACTATCTGCAGCTTGACGCCATCCTCGGCGCCCAGCAACCGCTGTCGCCCACGCATGACGAGATGCTCTTCATCATCCAGCACCAGAGCAGCGAGCTGTGGATGAAGCTCATGCTGCACGAGCTGGGCGCGGCCACAGCCGCCGTGGCGGCCGACCGCCAT
>JAFAIY010000145.1 GCA_019236485.1 Comamonas sp.
ATCAGCTCCTTGGCCTGCTGCACGGCGGCCAGATAGTCCTGCTTGTCGAAGCTGCGCTGGGCCGGATGGCTTTCGCCGGCGCGGATCTGCGGCGCGCTGACCGAGTAGCGCAGCTGGTCCTTGAGCTGGCGCAGCCGCTTCTTGGCGCGCGTATAGGCCTCGGGCTCGCCGGGGTTGGCGTAGACGATGAGGTAGAGCTTGCCCGAGAGATTGTCGATGACGGCCACCTCCTCGCACTGCAGCAGCATGATGTCGGGCGTGCCCAGCGAGTCAGGCGGGCAGGAGGCTTCGAGCTTTTTCTCGATATAGCGCACGGCGTCGTAGCCGAAGTAGCCGGCCAGGCCGCCGCAAAAGCGCGGCAGGCCGGGCGTGAGCGCCACCTTGAAGCGCTTCTGATAGGCGGCGATGAAGTCCAGCGGGTTGCCGCTGGCCGTCTCCACCACCAGGCCCTCGCTCACGACTTCGGTGCGGGCCTGCTCGCCGAAGCCGCTGGCGCGCACAAAGCTGCGCGCCGGCAGGCCGATGAAGCTGTAGCGGCCGAAGCGCTCGCCCCCCACCACGGATTCCAGCAGAAAGCTGTACTTGCCGTCGCCATTTGCATGGGCGAGCTTGAGATAGAGGGATAGCGGGGTTTCGAGGTCGGCAAAGGCCTCGATCAGCAGCGGGATGCGGTTATAGCCCTGGGCCGCAAGAGATTTGAATTCCAGTTCCGTGATCACGGGTAAAACTCCGGGAGTCATGGCGCATGGCTCGCCTGCCGGGCATGGGTTGGAGGCAGGTGACGCGAAAGCTTGCGTAGTAGATGCGCCGGTTCATTCCAATTGGCCCGATTGCATGCAAAGACATGTGAGGCCGCGGGTGCACGCCGGGCTCGTGCCGGAGTGCTTTAGCAGTTCATATGGGCAGGCTTACGCCAGGGCCAGGCTCCCCGGTCTCCACAACCTGCAATGAACGTGCGATGAATGAACATGATGCGGGCAAGTGTAGCGCATCGAGGCCGGCCATGGGAAACCGGCGCGCGGCCTAGTAGCTGCCCCGATTGCTGCGCCTGCCCGCAGGTTCCAAGATGCCAAGCCTTGCCCTATCACAACAAGGCCGTAGGCCACAGCAGCCACGGGGCCGGAGGAGACCACCATGTCGGAACATTTTTTCTGTCGCGGCGCAGCCGCCTGGGCCCTGGCGGCCAGCCTGCTGTGCGGCGCCGCGGCCGTGCAGGCCCAGAGCGGCCCGCCCGCGCTCACCATCCAGGGCGTGAGCTATGCGTCCACCATACAGTCGCGGGGCAAGACGCTGGAGCTCAACGGCGCGGGCACGCGCTACAAGGCGATTTTCAAGGTCTATACCGCGGGTCTGTATCTGGAAAAGCCCGCGCGCAGCCTGCAGGAGATAGAGGCGCTCAAGGGCCCGAAACGCATCAGCGTGACCATGTTGCGCGACATCGATTCGGCCGAGCTCGGCAAGCTGTTTGCACGCGGCATGGAAGACAATATGGAACGCGCCGCGTTCTCCAAGCTGATTCCCGGCGTGATCCGCATGAGCGACATCTTCACGCAGAACAAGAAGCTGCTGGCCGGCGAGAACTTCACGGTGGACTGGATTCCCGGCCAGGGCACCCTGGTCACCGTCAAGGGCCAGCTCCAGGGCGAACCCTTCAAGGAACCCGAATTTTTCATGGCCCTGCTGGGCATCTGGCTGGGGCCGCATCCGGCCGACGAGCAGCTCAAGAAGGCGCTGCTGGGCGAGACCTCCTGAAGTCCCAGCTACTGCGGATCGAGCAGATCGCGGTAGTAGCCGGGCAGCGCGAACAGCGCGCCATGCACCTGGGCGTTGTAGTACTGCAGATCGCCGACCCCGCGCCGCTCCAGGCGCTCGGCCACCTGCTGCGCGGACAGGACCGTGGGGTCCAGGCTGTCGGAGGCCACGGCCAGCCCCCAGTAGGCGCCATACAGCGGGATGTAGAGGCCGTAGCAACGCACCACGGCAAACTGCGCGCGCAGGCTGCGCGCAAGTTCCGCCACCTGCGGGCCGTGAAACACCGGGCTGCCCAGATGCAGCACCAGGGCTCCGCCCGGCGCCAGCACGCGCCGCATGCGCTGCAGCGAGGCCGGCGAATACAGGCCTTGGGCCGGCGTATCGGGGTCGGTCAGGTCCATCAGCACCAGGTCGAAGCGCTCTTCGGTGCTGTCGACCAGGGCCATGCCGTCGCCTATGCAGAGCTGCACGCGCTCATCGTCGAGAGCGCCGCGGTGCACGGCCTGCAGATGCTGGCGCGCACACTGCACCACGGCCTCATCGAGCTCGGCCAGCACCACGCGCTCCAGCCCATGCTTGAGCAGCTCCTCGGCCGCACCGCCGTCGCCGCCGCCCAGAATCAAGGCCTTGCGCGGCGCGGCATGTGCGGTCGCAGCCGGGTGCACCAGCGCCTCGTGATAGAAGAATTCCTCGCGCT
The DNA here is from genome assembly GCA_019236485.1 of Comamonas sp. GTDB lineage: Bacteria > Pseudomonadota > Gammaproteobacteria > Burkholderiales > Burkholderiaceae_C > Comamonas. Next base: position 2,450 of record JAFAIY010000145.1, read on the forward strand.
CCGAGGTCATGAAACGCTGGTCCAGGCGCAGCACCTTGCCGAACTGCGGCGTGTGCAGCAGCTCCAGCTGCTGGAAGGCGGTCTGCCGCAGCTCGCAGGGCTGGGCCAGGTAACCGAAGCGCGCATGCGGCGCCAGCTGCTCCATCACCCATTGCGGCTCGGGCTTGGGCTCCGGATCCCGGCTGGCCGCTGCCGGACCTATATCGCCGCGCATCAGCTGCTGGCGCACCACGCGGGCTGGCGCATAGGCGGCGATCACGCCCTCCATCAGGGCTCTGGCCTTGTCCGAGTTGTCGGCCGAGAAATTGCACACATAGACGTCGACGGTGACGCTGCCGGTCTCGGGCCAGGTGTGGATGGCCAGATGGGACTCTGCCAGCAGCACCGTGCCGGTCACGCCTCCGGGCTGCCCCTCATAGGGCGGGAACTTGACCCATTTGTCGTCCACCAAGGTCAGGCCCGAGGCCAGGGTCTGCTCGCGGCATAGACTGGCGATGGCCTCGGCATCGAGCATGTAGCGCTCGTGGCCCGCGCATTGGTAAAGATCGGCGGTCAGGTGCAATCCGTGCATGTGGCTTGGGTCCTCCTTTGTTCCAGGCCGGACACGGGTCCGGCGCCGGAGACACAAAGCCGACGACTCTAGCAAACAAGCTTATCCGCACCTTTTCCTGCCAGATTTGCTGGCAAAATCCGGCATCAGCCGGCAAGCTGCTCCAGGCTGTCCAGATGCGCGGCGGCCGCCACGGCCGCTATGGGCTGGCCGTGGTTGTAGCCATAAGTCATGAGCACCACGGGGCAGCCCGCGGCCTCGGCGGCCTGGGCGTCGTTGCTCGAGTCTCCCACCATCAGCGTGCGCGCAGGCTGGCTGGCCAGCGCCGCGCAGGTCTTGAGCAGGGGCATGGGATCGGGCTTCTTGCGCTCGAAGGAATCGCCGCCGAACACCTGATCGAAGAAGCCGTCCAGCCCCTTGGACGCCAGCAGCGGCCGCGCAAACGACAGCGGCTTGTTGGTCAGGCAGGCCATGCGCAGGCCGCGCGCCTTGAGCGCCTGCAGCCCCTCGCGCACGCCCGGATAGACGTCGGCGAACTGGCCGTTGATCTGCAGATAGTGGTGCTCGTAGCGCTGCCAGGCCCGGGTATAGAGCTCGTCCACCCTGGCCACGCCGGCATCGCCGAGCACATGACCCAGCACCGAGCGGATCAGATGCTCGGAGCCCTTGCCCACCATATGCTCTATGGCCTGAGGCGCGAT
>JAFAIY010000184.1 GCA_019236485.1 Comamonas sp.
GCGTCCACGCACCAGTCGGCAAAGGCCTTGCGGCGCGCCTCGTTTTCGGCCTCGTAGCCCATGCTGGTCCAGACGTCGGTGGTGACCAGATCGGCGCCCTTGCAGGCTTCGAGCGGATCGGCAAAGACCTGGTAGCAGCCGGCGCGCGGCGTCTTGCCGCCAAAAGCCAGCTTCTCGTCCACCTCATAGCCGCTGGGCGTGGACAGGTGGACGGTGAAGCCCAGCAGGTCGGCGGCCTGCAGCCAGGTGTTGGCCATGTTGTTGCCGTCGCCGACCCAGGCCACGACCTTGCCCTTGATCGAGCCGCGGTGCTCGATGAAGGTGAAGATGTCGGCCAGGATCTGGCAGGGGTGGAACTCGTTGGTCAGGCCGTTGATCACGGGCACGCGCGAGTGGGCCGCAAAGCGCTCGATCTTTTCCTGGCCGAAGGTGCGGATCATCACTAGGTCGGTCATGCGGCTGATGACGCGCGCGCTGTCCTCGATGGGCTCGGCGCGGCCCAGCTGGCTGTCGCCCGTGGTCAGATGCACCACCGAGCCGCCCAGCTGGTACATGCCGGCTTCGAAGCTCACGCGGGTGCGGGTGCTGGCCTTCTCGAAGATCATGGCCATGGTGCGGTCCGTCAGCGTGTGATGCTTTTCGTAGCCCTTGAACTTCTTCTTGATCAGGGCGGCGCGGGCCAGCAGATAGTCGTATTCGTCGGCCGTGAAATCGGCGAATTGCAGATAGTGTTTGATGGCAGTCATCGGCAAATCCTTTATTCGGCAAGAAACTGCTGGACCAGGGGCAAGAGCTTGGCCACGACCTCGTCGGCCTCGGCCTCGGTCATGATCAGCGGCGGCACCAGGCGCACCACGGTGTCGGCGGTCACGCTGAACAGCAGGCCGGCGGCGGCGGCACGCTCCAGCAGCACGCCGCAGGACTTGGCCAGCTCGATGCCGATGATCAGGCCCTGGCCGCGCACATCCACCACGCCGGGGATGGTGCCAAGTTCCTGCTGCAGCTTGGCCTTCAGGTGCGCACCGACCTTGGTGGTGTGCTCGAGAATGCCATCTTCTTCCATGATGCGTATGGTTTCAATGCCGGCGCGCATGGACAGCGGGTTGCCGCCAAAGGTCGTGCCGTGATTGCCGGGCTTGAGCACCTCGGCAGCCTTGCCCTTGGCCACGACGGCGCCCACGGGCACGCCCGAACCCAGGCCCTTGGCCAGGGACATCACATCGGGCACGATGCCGGCCCACTGGTGGGCAAACCACTTGCCGGTGCGGCCCATGCCGGACTGCACCTCGTCGAGGATCATCAGCCAGTCGTTGGCGTCGCACAGCGCGCGCACCTGCTGCATGTACTCGGCGCGCATGGGGTGCAGGCCGCCTTCGCCCTGGATGGGCTCCATCATCACGCCCACGATGTTGGGGTTGCCGGCCGTGGCCTGCTTCAGCGCCTCGATGTCGTTGGCCGGAATGCGCAGGAAGCCGTCGAGCAGCGGGCCGAAGCCTTCGCGTACCTTGGGGTTGGCCGTGGCGCTCATGGTGCCCAGCGAGCGGCCGTGGAAAGCATGCTCGTAGACCACGATCACGGGATCGGCGATGCCCTTGTCCACGCCATACTTGCGCGCCAGCTTGATGGCGGCCTCGTTGGCCTCCAGGCCGGTGCTGCAGAAGAAGGCCTTGTCCATCTGGGCGCGCTCGGTCAGCAGCGTGGCCAGCTTTTCCTGGCCGGGCACATAGTAGTAGTTCGAGCAATGGATCAGCTTGGCGACCTGCTCCTGGAGGGCCGGCACGAACTTGGGGTGGTTGTGGCCCAGGGTGTTGACCGCAATGCCGCCCAGCGCGTCGAGGTATTCCTTGCCGTTGACGTCCCACAGACGGCAGCCCTGGCCTCGCTCCAGAGCGATGGGTACGCGGCCATAGGTGGTCATCACATGGGGTTCGGCAACCTCAATGAAAGCGGTCATTGCAAGCATCTCCTGAAAAGGACGGTCAGTGGTGCATGGATGCACCATAAAAATTGCGAGGCCCGATTCTAAAATGCCCCGATAACCCCAACATTGCGCTTTGCGCATCGCAGCCATGCAATGAGCCTACGCGCTGCTTGGGTTGGCAGAGCCCGGTCCGGCCCAGCTCTTATACAAGAGCTAGAATGATTCATTGGGCAGGCTGGCGGAGACCCCGCAGGGCTGGCCCGGATCTTTTTGGCGAATATTTGATGGTTACCCCTTCCAGCAAAGAACTGTTCATTCTGGGCATGACCCAGTCCGGCAAAACCTTCCGGCCCAGCGACTGGGCCGAGCGCTTGGCCGGGGTCATGAGCCAGTTTCGCCCTGGAGGCGCCTGCCAGGGCAGCCATCTGAGCTACTCGCCCTGGTGCGTGCCCACGGTGATGAACGGCGTCAAGTGCGTGGTGGTCAACCGCGATCTGCGCGACTACGAGCCCATGGCCTGGGACTTCTGCCTGAATTTCGCCAGGGACAATAATCTGCAGGTGGCCGAGGCTTGCCTGCTGCCCGACGAGCCCAAGAAGGCCTGAGACCGTCGCGGCTCAGCTGCGACCGGCTGCGGCCCCGGCCAGCCATTCCTCCAGCCACTGCCAGAGCCGGCCCTGCTCGCAGAAGGCGACATTGAAGCGCAGCCATGGCGTGGGCCGGTCGTCGACGACGAACAGCCGCCCCAGTCCCAGCAGAATGCCTTGCTGCGCCGCAGCATCCACGGCCACCCTGCTGTCCGCGAGACCGGGGTGCCGGGCCCATAGATACATGCCTTCCCGGGGTTCGCAGTACAGCTCGAAACCCAGGCCCTGCAACCGGCGCGCCGCACTGTCGTGCGCCAGCGCCAGCCGCTCGCGCAGCGATTTCAGATGCTTGCGCCAGCGCCCGTCCGTGACCACGTTGTAGACCAGCTGTTCCGCAACCTCGGAGCTGGTCAGGCCGGACTGCATCTTCAGATGCACCAGCTGCTGCACCACCTGGGGATGGGCGAGCAGATAGCCGACCCGCAGATTGGCCGAGATGATCTTGGAGTAGCTGCCCAGGTAGATCACCCGGTGCAACTGGTCCAGGCTGGCCAGCGAGGGCTGGTGGCCCGCATCCATGTCCGCATAGATGTCGTTTTCCACCAGCATGAAGTCGTGCTGGGCCGCCCATTGCAGAATCTGGTGCAGCTGGGCCAGGCTGGCGCGCGTGCAGGTCGGGCTTTGCAGGCGCGGCTGGGTGAAGAAGGCCTTGGGGCGCACGCTGGCCAGCAGCCGCTCCAGCGCCTGCATGTCATAGCCCTGGGGCGTGCGCGGCACGCCCACCAGGCGCGCACCCAGGGCGCGCAGCAGGCTCATCAGATTGGGATAGCCGGGGTCGTCGACCAGTACCACGTCGCCGGGCTGAACCAGGGTGCGGGCCGCCAGGTCCAGGCCCTGGCTGGAGCCATGGGTGAGCAGAATCTGCGCGGGCGTGGACTGTATCAGCTGGTCCTGCTCCAGATGCTGGGCGATCAGCTGGCGCAGCGCCGGCAGGCCCATGGGATCGCCATAGCCGCTCAGGCACAGCCCTTCGGTCGCGAGCTTGCGCAGGCCGCGCCGCACGCCGTCGGCGAACATCCAGTCATCGGGCAGCCAGCCGCAGCCCGGCTTGATGGGCCAGTCCCGGTTCTCGAAGATCTGCTTGAGATACCAGGCGCCGTCGAACACCGGCTTGTCGCGCTCGCCGCCTTCGCCTTCCTCCTGCTGCTCTCTTGCCGTGCGGTTGATGAAGAAACCCGCATGGGCGCGGCTGACCAGCAGCCCCTGCGCCACCAGACGGTCATAGGCTTCCACCACCGTGAACACGCTGACCGCATGCTGGGCCGCGAAGGCCCGGATGGAGGGCAGCTTGGCGCCGGGCTTGAGCTGCTGGGCGTCGATCAGCGCATGAATGCCTTCGGTGATCTGCATCACCAGCGGCGTTGGGGAGTCGGGTTGTAGGTTCAGCATCGGAAAAAGAAGACCGGCGGCCGCGGTGAGCGCCCCCACGGACTCCGAGTATCGCAGCGCTGCGGGCGCTGCCCGCGCCAGCGGCCTAGGGTTAGCCTGTACAGCTGCTCCATGCAGCACAGTGATGCCGCCGGCGCCCCCGAACTGTACATGGTGCGCAGCCAGCCGGGTTCATACATTGGATCCGTCCTGCCGCAGTCCGCCGCGGCGACTTCCAACACCACATCCCTGGAGACTTCATGAATCAGCCGGCCCCCGAATTCATCCAAGCCGCCGCCAAGGCCACCAACGCGGCCCTGATGGCCCGCCGCCAAAGCGCTTTGCCGCGCGGCGTGAGCCAGTCCCACGCGGTATTCATCAGCCATGCCAGCAATGCCGAAATCTGGGACGTGGAAGGGCGCCGCCATATCGACTTCGCGGGCGGCATCGCCGTGCTCAACACCGGCCATTCGCACCCCGAGATCACGGCTGCCGTGCAGCGTCAGGTCGATTGCTTCAGCCACACCTGCTTCCAGGTCGTCGCCTATGAGTCCTATGTGGAGCTGGCCGAAAAGCTCAACGTCCTGGCTCCGGGCGCCGCGGCCAAGAAGACCCTGCTGCTGAGCACGGGCGCCGAAGCCGTCGAGAACGCCGTCAAGATTGCCCGCGCCCATACGCGCCGCCCCGGCATCATCGCCTTCGGCGGCAGCTTCCATGGCCGCACCAATCTCACCATG